>NZ_JAPSMC010000149.1 GCF_026847645.1 Anoxybacillus sp. J5B_2022 | reverse complement strand
TTATTAAATGTCTGAATTACTGAATAGTGTCTTTAATGATTTGACAAAGTTGGGACTTCTTTAAGTCCACAATGCACCGAAAACGAAAACACTGAAACTGTTTGCTGGGGTTGATTATGTTATTTATTATTGTGTTTAGACAATTTATTAAGATTTCACAAATGAACGAGAAATTAAGAGATAACCCGTGGTGCTAGTTGAGCTTTAGCGCTCAACTAGCCCAAGTGTAACCAGGGAATAAGCTAACAATATACCGTCTAGTGCCACTTCAAATCCGATAATCGAATTGGCTCGGATCCCCGTGATGCGATAGTGGTCAACCAGAACCGAGAACACCGTCTCGATCACTTTGCGTTTTTGTTGGATCCACTGCTCCCATGTCTCAGACGCACGATGTTTCTGGTTTTTTCGAGACGGAGTCCAAAGCGCCATTTGGTATTCTTCGTACAGCCTTTTTTGCAAGTCACGGCTAATGAATCCTTTGTCCCCGAAGTTATACGGGTGGGGAATTTGAGTCATCACGCTTTCGGCTGCGATTCGATCGTGGCAAGATGCTTCCGTCACCACATACCCCATTGGCAGCCCTTGATCGGTCACTTGAAGGTGCAGCTTCAACCCGTAGTACCATTGCTTTTTGGAAGCGCAATACCCGATGTCGGCGATCTCTTAAAACCGTTTGACGCGATGCATTCTTGCCGTATGGCACAACGGGAGCGGCAAGCTGTCCACGACGGCATAGGCATGATGTTGACCGCGTTTTGCCAGCTCATGACGGATCCATTTGATGGCGAAACCAAGCGCCCGGCAACGGCGGTTGTATCGGGAGCGTTCGAGAAACGAGCCGTTTGTGAACAAATTTCCCGTGACAAAACGATGCCACGCCCGTTCAGAAGTAAAACCGAGCAGCTTTCCTAAAAGATGAATGGCGATGATGACAGCGTCCTCTTGCTTGACCAAATGGCGATTTCGACGATGAAGATGCACCTGAATGCATGAAAGTTGAGCAGAAACAAAAACGAAAATGGCGGCATATTGCTTTTGAATCTTGGCTCGATCTGTAGTAAAATGAAAGTGCTCTTGCATGGGGATTCTCCTTTCGAATGGCAGGTCGCACTTTCATTCTACAGGAGATCCGCCAGCAAGGGCTATTTTTATGCTTGCTCAAGTTTATCTAGCACCACGGGTAAGAGATAGTATTTCAACAATTT
>NZ_JAPSMC010000148.1 GCF_026847645.1 Anoxybacillus sp. J5B_2022 | reverse complement strand
CAGGCGTGTTGATTATCCAATAAAATCCAAAGTGTATAGAAAAAAGAGCACCTTTCCTGTAGAATGTGAGTAACGACACAAACAAACCCAGGAGGTGCTCTCTATGAACAAGCATACCACACTCCCGAATTTGATGCAAAAACTTGTTTCGGATGAAGAGATTCAACTGATTGCCGAAGCGGTTGGGTATCGTGATTCGTCTCGAACCTTTACGTTGCGCGAGTTGATTCACTTCTTCCTGCTGGCCGCCATGCATCAATGGAAAAGCTTTCGCCACGGAGCCGATGTGGGGCCTCTGTATGGATTGCCGCGATTCCATTATTCCACAGTATCCAAGAAAGCGAAAGAAGTTCCCTATGACATCATGAAACGCTTGTTGGCGTTGATCATTTCCAAGTGCAACCGCCAAACCCGCCGTTCGCTTCGGTTTCCCAAACCGCTTCGGGTGGTGGATTCGACGACCGTCACGGTCGGGAAAAACCGCCTCCCATGGGCTCCGTATCACGGCGAACGCGCCGGAGTGAAGCTGCACGTCGCGTATTCGCCGGAATCCTCGCTGCCGGCAGACGTGGTGGAAACGACCGGACTGCGTCACGATGGCCCAGTGGGAGAACAGTTGACGAACGCTCAACAAGTGCTGGTGGAAGACCGGGCGTATTTCAAAATCGAACGCCTCGATCGATTTGTGGAGCAGCATCAGCTCTTTGTCATTCGAATGAAGGACAACATCGAACTTCATCAGAAAAAAAGCTTGAAACGCCTTTCCAGCACATCTTCATCGGTTCAAGCCGACTTCACGTGCCAGTTGGGGACGAAACAATGCCGATCGACCAAGCGTCACCGGGTAGTGATCTTTCGAGATGCAAATGGCCGCGACATTCGGGTCGTGACGAATCTCTTCCATGCGTCTGCGGAAACCATTGCCGACATGTACCAACAACGTTGGACCGTTGAAGTCTTTTTCCGCTGGGTAAAGCAATATCTGAATGTCCCAACCTTGTTTGGCACGACGGAAAATGCGGTATACAATCAGCTGTTTGGGGCGTTCATTGCGTATGTGTTGCTGCGATGGCTGTATGATCAAACCAAAAAACAGACGAACGTCTCTCTTTCCTTCATTTCGTTCGTTCGCCGTTTTTTCTCTGGGCAGCTTCCTCTCGATTGGAAATCCGGGATGGCCGCTGCTTTGTTTGAGTATGCCCAAATTTATGGAAGGCGTATGTATAATTTTGGATAATCAACACTCGTG
>NZ_JAPSMC010000147.1 GCF_026847645.1 Anoxybacillus sp. J5B_2022 | reverse complement strand
GTACAAAAAATGCGAAATTTCCTGTATGGTAAAGGTGATCAAACCATCAACCATGGAGGAAATTTCGCATGCAATCTCAGTTTATCAAAGATTTGATCACTTTACCAGACTTTCTTGTTCAAGGAGAACGAAAAGAGGAAGAACGATGGATTTTTGAACTTTCCCTCCCTCCTCATTGTCCGATCTGCCCGACTTGCTTCGGACGAACCATCAAAATGTCATCGAAACGAAAACAATGGATTCATGGCTATACAAATACGGTCGGTTTATTTTGGATTGAACTTCCCATAGAAAGACGGCGTTGCCAAGCCTGTTCTCTGACGTTCACCGTTTCTTATCCGGGACTTCCGTCTCACAGTATCGCGACGGAATCGTTTCAACAATGGGTCGCCCGGTTATGCATCGGAAAAACGATTCAAGAAGTCGCTCGCTTGTTACAACTCGCCTACACAACAGTAGAACGCTGGTTTTATCAATATGCCCCGGCTCTTTTGTCAACATCGAATCCTACAGTAGTATGTGTGGATGAATTCGCTTTCCGAAAGGGACATGATTACGGAGTAGCAGTGATGGACACACAGACTCGGAATGTCCTTTCCATTGCTTCTGGAAAAAATGAAGAAGCCATTGTGGAGGCGCTTCAACCCGTCGCCTCCAAAGTGAAGTATGTTATCAGCGACTTGGCTCCTGCCATGAGAAAAGCCATTGAAAAGGTATGTCCAAAAGCCGTTCACGTTCTTGACCACTTCCATGTGATTCAATTATTCACCGATGCACTGGAACGCTGTCGCAAATACCTTGCCAAAGGCGGAACCAAACATGGAAGCGTTCGCCGTGTGAGCCGATTGTTAAGCCAACGTCCAGAAAAATTAACAGAAGAAGAGAGGCAGGAAGTTCGACAATGGTGCCAAGAAAGTGCTTATTTACGTGATATCTATCAAGCACTTCAACATTTCCGTTACGTATCCAAAAGCCAAACAAGAAAGCAAGCCGAAACTCGTTTGACCCAATGGTTTGACCGGCACCTTTTTAGCGACTGTGCCGCCGTACGCAGTATTGCCAAGGCACTCATCACCCGAAGAGACGCAGTGCTTTCTTGCATCGTTTTTTCTTACTCAAATGGTCCAATGGAAGGAATCAACAACAAAATAAAATTGATCAAAAGGCGAGGATATGGGTATCGAAATATCCAGCGTTTTACTTTGCGTGTCCGTCTAGAGACCTCTATCACATTTTAACGTAAAAATCAAGTACATCTTTTGGT
>NZ_JAPSMC010000146.1 GCF_026847645.1 Anoxybacillus sp. J5B_2022 | reverse complement strand
ATAAAATATTTTTCAACTGCTGAATAAACAAGGGGGCACGCTGTGTCCATCGCTCTAATAAACCGTTCCACGAAACATCTTTCCCCTCATTTCCTTCTTCTTCAAACCAGCGCTGCAAAGCGTGGTACAACGCCTTCAGCTCTGCCTCTGTTAATGTAACCCCTTTTCCCATTTTCTCATGAGCTGCATCCCAATCCCGTATATCAAATTTCGCCGGATAGCCGTTCCAGCTAATGAGATTAAGCTCCTTGCTCCATCCCTTCCCTGATTCCGACAGGACGGCAATCTTTTGTTTAATGTCAAACTGAATTTTAGTCATAGAACCTCACCTCTACTTCGAATAAATCGCTGAATCAAAGCCAAAGGCGTCATAATCCGCTCGGTAAAAATCGCGCACAAACGGTGAAATGCTGCGAAACGTCTTGCCTGTATACATGAGCTGCACTTCTTTTCTCGCTCGCGTCACCGCAACATACAACACTTTCTTTTCATCGTTTAATATCGCGTCGTAATCGGCGTTGTAGCTGTCGCTGTTTTTATTATCGCCCGCTCTTTTGTCCAAATCCTCGATTCTTCTTTTATTCGGATAATGTTCGCGATCGAAATGAATTAAAAAGACGTAATCAAATTCCAATCCTTTCACGCTGAACGCATCGGTAAAAAAGATCGGCTTTTTTTGTTTATTCAAATCAAACCGCTTGCCATATTGTGAGACCGTCACAACGTCAAAATTGCGATTGAGCTCTTGGAAAACAGGGCATTGGCGAACGAGGTGTTCATCTGCATCGTGCCGATGGATGACCGCGATTGTCGCTTCCGGATCGTGGTGATGAATGTCTTTCACTTGGCGGATGAGATGATGGTTCAATTCCTTCGCATACGGGAAGTAATAAATACTAGGTTTCTTCCCTTCCCGCACAAATCGTTGATCATCGAAGCGATCGTTTTCTTCATCTAAAAATTGCAAACTGCTCGCCAGCTTCATAATTTCTTTTGTCGAGCGATAGTTTGTCCGCAAATTCCGTGTCTTCCGCCCTTCAATGTGCAAACCTAACTCACGGTATGAAAACGGGCTACGCTTGTAAATACGCTGTTTCGGATCCCCAGAAACGACAATCGATTTTTTTACAAGCCCGATGAGTGCCTTCAACTGCATCGCCTGCAAATCTTGTACCTCATCAACAAAAATATAATCATACTTTAACGACTCTGGGATGTCTTCTAAATGTTTCAAAAGCAACAATGCGTAGTCCTCTAAATCCAAATGATTATGAAACTGTTTCTTCAATAACTCTTGGTATTGCTTATATA
>NZ_JAPSMC010000145.1 GCF_026847645.1 Anoxybacillus sp. J5B_2022 | reverse complement strand
ATATACATTTGATAATTCTTGCATTTTAGCATATATTTGTCATATATTTATATTAATTTGATAATTTAATAATGATTAGGAGGTTTATATGAACGGTGACGCTCTCGTTTACTTAGTCTTGGGGTTAATACTTTTATTTTTGAACAGTATGGCTATCTTGCTGTATAACAAAAACAAAGTGTCTTTATGGTTATCCGGTTTGATAATCTGCATTCTCGGACCCATCCTTGCATTTATAGTAGGAGCAGCATTTGTAAAGTATAATCATAGTCAAGGCGGTAGCGCCGATGGCGCACAACTCGCAGCGGCATTTATCGGGTTAGTTATTGTTGGAAACGGAATTATTTACTTGATTATTGGGATCATTTCAAAAATAAACCGTTTTCTCAAACAAAAAAATATTAACCAGTAAGTCCTGCGCAAAAAAAAAGAACAAGTAATGTGCTGATATTTATCAACACATTGCTTGTTCTCAAACTCAATCTTAGCAAACGAAACAAAATGCCGCTTCTACCAACAAAGTAGCACCATAAAAAGGCGCTGCTTGTGCGCAGTCACATAATTTCTGATCGCAATAGCAATGTGGGCCACTAGTGCCATATGTGTGATAGCAGCAATCGTGTTTCTTACAACAGTTATCAAGTTCATTTATACCGGACTTTGATCCTTCACAAGCTGGCCATCCACCACAATCAGCACCACACCAGATATAACCTCCGGCAACACATCCCTTAATCGGTGCTTGAGCATCAACTTTTTGTTTTAACAGTTGCCCCGGAACATAATTTTCATCGAAGTTAAATTCCTCAAAGAATTTATCATCATTTTCCATTGCAGCTACAACAAGTTCTCGGTCATATTCTTTTTCAAGAATGGAAACAGCCTCATCATTGCTTGCTCTAAAAACCATTTGGTTAATGACATTAGGATCATCACTTTTGTTGCTGAAGATTGTTCCTACGAAAAAGTCATTTGTAGTGCTTTCATCTCCATTGATAAACCTTTCAATATATCGAATATTAACATGATCATTAACCTTGATGTCTAATACCTTTGCCGAAATGACATCTTCTCCTTTGGCAGTATCAAACTTTAATGCATGTTTTACTTCTAACGTTTCCAGATTAAAATCGAAATCACCATATTTTCTCATTTCACTTAAAAGATTTTGAAACTTTTTCTTATTCTCAAAACTGCTTAGTAAATCCACTACTTCTGATTCATTTAAAAAATATCCAACTTCCATCAGTTATTCCTCCTATTTATTTTTTATTATGTCAGCTGACAATATATAAAGAAGCACCATATCCTAATTTAACAACCTTTCAAAAACAAATTTTATAAAGA
>NZ_JAPSMC010000144.1 GCF_026847645.1 Anoxybacillus sp. J5B_2022 | reverse complement strand
TTCATCATCTTTGGTGAGGAGACTCCCACTTCAACGACCAAAGGGAGTAAGTGGGAGAGGAATCGCTTTTTTTGTGTTTTTGTATCACTAAAAAATATGATATAATATATTTAGTGAAAGAGAGGTGAGACAAATGGACATGACGTTAACAGCCAAAATAAAAATTTACCCAACGGCGGAACAAGCAGAAGTATTGAAAGCCACCCTTTCCGCTTATCGACAAGCATGCAACGCTGTATCTGTTGTGATTTTTGACACAAAAGTGCTTGCACAAGCCAAGTTGCACGACATGACCTATCGTCCACTTCGAGCAAACTACGCGTTGCGTTCGCAAATGGCGCAATCTGTGATCAAGACGGTGATCGCTAGATACCGTTCCCTAAAAAGCAATGGTCATGAATGGACATTGGTTCGCTTTAAAAAACCTGAATATGATCTCGTTTGGAATCGAGATTATTCGCTTGTTCAAGGATTATTTTCTGTCAATACACTAGAAGGACGGATTAAAGTGCCGTTCGAACCAAAAGGCATGGAACAATATTTTGATGGCTCATGGACGTTTGGTACAGCCAAACTCGTCTATAAGCATAACCAATTCTTTTTGCACATCCCTATGACCAAAACGATTCCAACCGTAGATGAACACAACATTCGCCAAGTGGTCGGTGTCGATGTAGGGGTTAACTTTCTTGCAGTAGCTTATGATTCGCAAGGGAAAACCACCTTTTTTAACGGACGAAAAATCAAGCATATGCGTGCGAAGTACAAACGAATGCGAAAAACCCTCCAACAAAAAGGGACGGCTTCTGCGCGTCGGAAGTTGAAAACAATCGGACAACGAGAAAACCGTTGGATGACGGATGTGAACCATACGATCACGAAGGCACTCGTTCGTCAATATGGAGAACGTACCCTTTTTGTATTAGAAGATTTAACAGGCATTCGTGAAAAAACAGAACGTGTACGTATCCATGACCGATATGAAACCGTATCGTGGGCTTTTTATCAGTTCCGTCACATGTTAGAGTATAAGGCACGTTTGCATGGGGCAAAAGTGATGGTGGTTGCTCCGTATTACACCTCTTTGACATGTCCAAAGTGCGGGCATACGGAAAAAGCCAATCGAAAGAAACGTACACACACCTTTTGTTGCCGAACATGTGGATACACCTCAAACGATGACCGCATTGGTGCCATGAACCTTCAACGAAAAGGAATAGAGTACATCGTTGAAGGAACGACACAGGCATGACCTGCGCCGTTGGGTAGTCGTCAACCTGCCCCTGATGCAACCCCAAGTCAAGGAAGGAGGACGAAGTCCGCTCGCACTTCTGGGGAGTTGCAAGCCCCCACTTCAAGCGTTAGCTAAGTGGGGGGAGTTGAC
>NZ_JAPSMC010000143.1 GCF_026847645.1 Anoxybacillus sp. J5B_2022 | reverse complement strand
AACAACACTTTTTCCATCGTCCTTCTTATGAGCTGTATCAACAAGCGATTGTATACGCACCGCCAAACCAAAAAGAAACAGTGAAACAAGAATTGTACGATTGGCTCGAAAGCCATCCTGTGCACGCTTTCATCAAAGCGAAAATTGACTACACTGAAGGAAATAACGAAGCGCTGCTTCACTATGTGACAAAGCGTCCGCGCGCTTTTGATTATTCCAGCCCATCAACATATGAACGGTATTTGAACAAGCACTACCCACTTGAAATGATTGCATACTATAAACGAATCGTCGAAGCGTTGCTTGCGGAAAGAAAGCGTTCCGCCTATCGACGCGCCATTGGATTTATTAAAGAAATCGAGCATATATATACGAACATTCTCAAAGAGCCGAACAAATGGGACTTCTATTTTCAAAGTTTTATCGCTCCGCATCAACAGCGTCTCCCTGCCTTTTTAGATGAGTGGAAGAAGCATTGGGATTAGGATTAGAAAGTGGTTGCTAAGGCGGTGCATATTCGCACCGCCTATTTTTGTCCAACAATTGCTTTCGTAAACTCAGTAAAGTCTGTTAAATGGCTGTCGAGTATTTTTTGTAAAATGGTCAAATTCAGTTCTTGATAGTCATGCACGGCGATATTGCGAAATCCGACCATCGCTTTCATTTTTTGCGATAGGGATGGAGAGATGATGCCGTGTTGTTCTAAAAGAGTAAAAGCATCTCGGCTTGTTTGTGGAAGTCCGAGCTTTTTTTGCGCGACGATGTGCATTGCTAAGTCAATGCTCGCTTCACACGCTCGTTGAAGATTGAGGACAATGGAATCTTGCTTTGTGTAGTTCTCCAAATGTTTTGGATTGTTTTCGTATTCTTCCTGAATACGCTTCAGACACCGTTCAACCACACTTACTTTATTTAAGATGACATCATTAATCATAAACCGACCCACTTTCAGCAATGTTTCGCAAAATTTCTGCTCGTTCTTCGTTTAGCTTCGCATACATTTTCAGAATTCGCCATTCGTACTCCGCTTTTTTTTGTTCGTCTGCACAATAGATGGCTTTGCCGCTACTGACGATTTGTGCTTGAAAAACGGTGCTCGCTTGCTTTAAATCGATGAGGTCAACGTCTCGTTGTAATCGCTCTGCCGATTGTTGTGCAAGCATAAAGCGTTCATAATGATCCAACGATCGTTTATCGCTTAAGAAAGCAATATCTATATCGCTATCGGGACGAACGTGTCCTGTTGCTGCTGAGCCGAACAAATAAATAACATATGGGGAGACTGCATCTTTTAACATTTCGACTATGATTTGTTCCATTTGTTCCGTCATGCCACCATTCCTCCTATTTCCAATTATATTATTTTCGTTTGTGCCTGTCACCTGTCGAAA
>NZ_JAPSMC010000142.1 GCF_026847645.1 Anoxybacillus sp. J5B_2022 | reverse complement strand
GCCTTTGGAATATAATTTCCAAAGGAAGGTATTAAAGTTTATATATGGTTTAATTCCCTTATGCACCCACTTTTTCTAACTTCACTTCGTACCCTAACCCCTCTAATTTCTTCACCGTTTGACGCACGATCTTTGCTTCCCGTTGACGATCCCAATAGTCTGCCCCTAATTCTTTATACGGTTCCTTCCGAGTTAACAGGTAATAGATGATTTCTAATATCGTTCGTCCAACTGCCATACTCGCTCGATTCGCCCCTCTTCTTGCGGCTATGCGGTGATATTTCGCGGATAAATACGTATCCTTCTTTCTCGCGGCGGCACGGGCACATTCTACTAAACACGCTCTCAGCTTCTTGTTCCCTTTCCTCGTTCGGCTTGATAACCGTTTCCCCGCACTCTCGTAGTTTCCTGGTGCCATGCCTGCCCACGATGCCAGATGGCTCGCTGATGCAAAGCGACTCATATCGGTTCCGATTTCCGCCAAAATTTGTTCCGCACTTTGCCGCCCGACTCCCGGAATCGTATCTAAGAGCTCCAGCGCTTCTTCAAAAGGGCGCGTTCTCTCCTCGATCTCCTGATCTAATCGCGCAATCGCTTCATCTAGGTATTCCACATGCCGCCATTGTTCGGCTAACATCATCCGTTGATGAGGGCCGATTACCCCGTGTAATGCGCGCTGGAGTTCTTCCACTTTTTGTTTCAATTTCCCTTTTGCGAGCTGAGCGATGACCATCGGATCGTTTTTCCCTTCGATCAACGCACGAATCATTTTTCGTGCCGATGCCCCATTGATATCGGAAACAACGGACGACAACTTGATGTTCGCTCCTTCCAATACTTTTTGAATCCGATTCAATTCCCGCGCTCTTTCTTCGATCAAACTGCGACGATATCGAACGAGTTCTCGCAGTTCTCGTTGGGCTCGGTCCGGAATATAACTTCCTTTCAACAATCCATGGCGAAGCAAGTTGGCGATCCACTCGGCATCCTTCATATCCGTCTTCCGTCCAGGAACCGCTTTAATATGCCGGGCATTGACGACAAGCGTTTCGATTTGTTCGAGTTCGAGCAAATTGTACAACGGTTTCCAGTACACGCTTGTCGATTCCATCGCCACGTGCGTCACCCCTTTTTCTTTCAACCAGTTCACAAACTCCAGCAATTCATCGGTCATGGTACCGAATGTTCGTATTTCTTTTCCTTCAGGGGTGATGGTACAAGCGGTAATGGATTTTTTATGCACGTCTACTCCACAACAACGTTCATATAATACCTTCATCGCTTTCCCTCCCTGCTTCATTTCATCTTCAGCTGGTGCAGTAGCCTATGACGAAGCATTCTATCCTGCGTGCTTCCCAACTCGGGAGCGACATTCCGTGGTGCACCAGGCTACTGGGGTCCGTCTATC
>NZ_JAPSMC010000141.1 GCF_026847645.1 Anoxybacillus sp. J5B_2022 | reverse complement strand
TGCGCTCAATATGCCATCTTCCCATATCCTCTTCTCCCTCTCTTTTCGATTTCCGGCAGTAGCTGGGCGTGATCTCCGATTTCTGTTCTGCACCCTTCCGTATCGGTACAAAATAACGGCATTTGCTAGAACGAAACAAAACAACAATGAGATAAAACATCTCCCGTGATGTTTCTTCTCCCCTTATAAATCGAAAATCTCCGTCAATTCTATTGTACTGAAATGTCACAGAAAATGTTGTCGAATATTGTAAAAACGACTACAAATCCCCTGCGGAAAACGAACATATCGACCAAAAATTCAAACGATCACAACAAAAAACTCTCTCTCATCTTAGGATGACTTTCTCCTTTTGAAGATAATAGGTATCGAAAACAGCGTTTTTCAGACCAAGAGTTTGTCGTTCGCTTTCTTCAGACTCCGCGTCGACACGGACACCGTTGCATTAAGCGAACTGCTACTTCCTCTTTCGCAGTTTTGGACTTTCACCATATAGACTACACCCATGCAGGGCGCACATACAAAAACAGAGAGCCACGCTATGACTCTCTGTTTCTGTAAATCTTAGCAATTCTCTGGGTGCGACGGGCACCGTGACCAATTGTACATTTTTAATTTGTGTAGATCTAAAACAAACCCACCCTCTATCAAGGTTATCAATTTTATTAAAATCACCCGTGGTGCTAGTTGAGCGCTAGCGCTCAACTAGCCCAAGTGTTACAAGTGAATACACCAACAATATGCCATCTAGTGCTACTTCAAATCCCGCAATCGAATTCGCACGAATTTCTGTGATACGATACTGGTCAACGAGGACAGAGAACACCGTTTCAATGACTTTCCGTTTTTGTTTGAGCCATTTCTCCCATGATTCAGATGGGCGGTGTTTCTGATTTTTGCGAGATGGAGTCCAAAAAGCGATTTGGTACGCTTCATACAACTTTTTTTGCAATTCGCCACTGATAAATCCTTTATCACCCAAATTAAAAGGATGAGGAATTTGAGTCATGACGGTTTCCGCTGCGGTTCGATCGTGACAGGACGCCTCCGTTACCACGTACCCCATCGGCAGTCCTTGGTCGGTCACTTGAAGATGAAGCTTAAACCCATAGTACCACTGCTGTTTCGACGCACAAAGCCCGATGTCCGCGATCCCTTGGAATCGTTTGACACGGTACATTCTTGCGGCATGGCACAACTCGAGTGGTATACTATCTACGACCGCATAGGCGTGGTGCTGCCCACGTTTGGCTAGCTCATGGCGAATCCATTTGATCGCAAAGCGTAGCGCTCGACAACGACGATTGTAGCGAGAACGTTCGAGAAAATGTCCATCCGTAAACAAGTTCCCAGTCACAAAGCGATGCCATGCACGTTCGGAAGAGAAGCCAAGCAGCTTCCCTAAGAGATGAATAGCAATGATTACCGCATCTTCTTGTTTCACC
>NZ_JAPSMC010000140.1 GCF_026847645.1 Anoxybacillus sp. J5B_2022 | reverse complement strand
GGGCGTAAAATTCCGCGTAGGAGCGGAGGATCGAGTTGGATCCGAACACTAAATCGACACGTGTGGCGGTCCAACGAACTTCTCCTGTTTGACGGTCGCGAATGTCATACAAGCCGTCTTCTTTCGGTACCCATTCATAGTTCATATCGACGAGGTTGACGAAGAAATCATTCGTTAGCACGCCGATACGATCCGTGAATACGCCGTGTGGGAGATTGCGATACGTTGCCCCTAACACGCGCAACCCGCCAACTAATACGGTCATTTCCGGAGCAGTTAAGCCAAGCAACTGGGCTTTGTCAACAAGAAGCTCTTCAGAACCAACGCTATATTTTTTCTTTTGATAATTACGGAATCCGTCCGCAACCGGTTCCAATACGGCAAAGCTTTCGACATCTGTTTGTTCTTCTGTTGCGTCGCCTCGTCCAGGCATAAACGGTACGCGAACGTCAAAGCCAGCATCGCGTCCGGCTTTTTCGACAGCGGCGCTACCGCCAAGTACGATTAAATCAGCGATGCTCACTTTTTTCGGAAGCTCACGTTGAATGTCTTCGTAAACAGCAAGCACTTTGGCGAGTTGTTCCGGTTCGTTCACTTCCCAATCTTTTTGCGGAGCGAGTCGAATGCGCGCACCGTTTGCTCCACCGCGCTTATCGGAGTTGCGGAACGTGCTAGCCGAAGCCCAAGCCGTTTTCACAAGCTCGCTGACTGTTAGTCCTGATTGTAAAATGCGCGTTTTGATGTCTTCGATTTCCGCATCGGTTAATTCAACATCGACTTCTGGAATCGGATCTTGCCAGATAAAATCTTCCTTCGGCACTTCCGGACCGAGATATCTCGTTTTTGGCCCCATGTCGCGATGAATAAGTTTAAACCACGCGCGCGCAAACGCATCGGCAAATTCCTCTGGATGTTCATAGAAGCGGCGAGCAATTTTTTCATATGCTGGGTCGAACCGTAACGCTAAATCGGTCGTCAGCATCATCGGCGGTACTTTCACATTGGCATCTTCCACATCAGGTGCTAAATGTTCTTCTTTTAGATTCACTGCTTCCCATTGATACGCACCAGCTGGGCTTTTCGTTAGCTTCCATTCGTATTCAAAAAGCAACTCGAAATAGCTGTTATCCCACTTCGTCGGCGTCAGTGTCCAAGCACCTTCAAGACCGCTTGTAATCGTATCGCGACCTTTTCCTTTTCCATACGTGCTCATCCAGCCTAATCCTTGCGCTTCAATCGGAGCAGCTTCTGGATCAGGACCGACATGCGAAGCATCGCCAGCACCGTGCGCCTTACCGAACGTATGACCGCCCGCGATGAGTGCCACTGTTTCTTCATCGTTCATTCCCATCCGTTTAAACGTCTCGCGAATGTCACGCGCCGCCGCAAGCGGATCAGGGTTGCCGTCCATACCCATCAAGTTAAGAATTTGGGCCTTTGTACAC
>NZ_JAPSMC010000014.1 GCF_026847645.1 Anoxybacillus sp. J5B_2022 | reverse complement strand
TCATAATTATTCCATTTTCTTTATAAAAATCCTTCTTTTTTAGATGTTTTTTAATTTAGAACATAGTTTTATTTTATTATTTCGAGGTAAAAAAAGAAATACTCGCTTGCGAGTATTCCTTTTCTTCGCTCAGTTAAAGACAATCGTTTTGTTTTGATGAATGATGACACGATCTTCAAGATGCCACTTTAACGCCCGCGCAAGAACGGTTTTTTCAATGATGCGCCCGATCCGCTTTAAATCTTCTGGATGGTAACGGTGGTCTACTCTGGCAACATCTTGTTCGATAATCGGCCCTTCGTCCAAATCATCGGTTACATAATGCGAAGTCGCTCCAATTAATTTTACCCCGCGCTCATACGCGCGTTCATACGGTCTTGCGCCGACAAAGGCTGGGAGGAACGAATGATGAATATTAATAATTCGCGCCGGAAATTGCGCGACAAATTCCGGAGATAAAATTTGCATATATCGTGCGAGCACAATCGTATCAACACCATATTCTTTCAATAGCGCGATCTGTTTTTGCTCCGCTTCTACTTTTCTCTCTTTTGTCACCGGAATACAGTAGTAAGGAATACCGATCGATTCCACGCTTTCTTTCATATATTCGTGGTTGCTAATAACAAGGGCGATATCCGCCAATAATTCCCCTGCCTGCCATTCCCATAACAATTCTAATAAACAATGTTCTTCTTTCGAAACGAAAATCGCTAATTTTTGTAGGTCGTTATGTAAACGAAAACGCCAATTCATTTGAAACGTTTGGGCAACCGTTTCAAATTCTTTCTCTATTTGTTTTTTTCGTGCCGCCATTTCAGGAGCATCAAATTCAATTCGTAAAAAAAATGTTCCCCCTTCCGGATCGGTGGAGTATTGGCTCGATTCGACAATGTTCGCGCCTTGCTCATATAAAAAAGAAGTGACTGCAGCTACAATGCCAGGTTGATCAGGACATGAGATGACAAGCCGAGCACGATGTTTGTAATTTTGCAGAAAGTTTTGCAGACGACGTTCGCGAAACGTGTGCATAGATGATCTCCCCCTATGTAAGTCTGATTTTTCATCATCATACAAAAAAACGGCTGGAATTCCAACCGTTTTTTCGTAAATAACCAGCCATACACCAAATTATTTCGTTAAATCGCCAGCTGGGCCAAAGAACTCATAATGAATGTTCTCTTTCGCAACTTCCCATTCTTTTAACGCATGGTAGACCGTTTTCATAAACGGAACAGGACCGCAGAAATAAAAATCAGCCTGTGGGTCTTGAACAACGGATTGAATCCATTCTAGATTAATCAATCCTTCTTTTGCAAAATGCGGTTTTTGCCGATCCATTTCAGACGGTGATTGATAGCAAATATAATAAGACAGCGATTCATGTTCTTTAGCAAGATGGGTCATATGGGAATCAAAAGCATGTACACTTCCGTTGATCGCTGCATGAATAAACGTTACTTTCCGCTGCGGTTGATTCATCGCTAACGTGTTTACCATGCTTAGTAATGGCGTAATCCCAATCCCTCCGCTAATCAATACGACTGGCGTTTCTTTCGTCATGTCAAGGGTGAAGTCACCAGCTGGCGCGCTTAATTCAAGCACGTCCCCTTCTTGAATGTGATCGTGTAAGTAGTTCGAAACGATGCCAGCTGGTTG
Organism: Anoxybacillus sp. J5B_2022; assembly: GCF_026847645.1. GTDB lineage: Bacteria > Bacillota > Bacilli > Bacillales > Anoxybacillaceae > Anoxybacteroides. The sequence goes on along the minus strand of NZ_JAPSMC010000014.1, from coordinate 55,650 downwards.
TGTATCTGTTGCGGCTTCTTTTTTCACGCTAATTCGATAATAGCCTTTTCCTGGAGCGTCAGATAAACTATATTGGCGAATGTGCGTATATGTTTCCCCCGGAACGTTGACTTTGACACTCACGTATTGACCTGGGAGAAAATCGCTAACCGCTCCGCCATCTTCTGGAACGAGATAAAACGATGTAATGACATCGCTTTCTTTTACTTTTTTCTGCACCGTAAAGCGGCGGAAATCTTTCCATCCCCCTGCTTTTCCTTCCGCTTCGCGATACATTTCTTCCTCGACTTGGATAAATACGTCTGCAATCACTCCGTACGCTTCTCTCCACGCTTCGATCACTTCATCGGTCGCCGCATCGCCTAATACATCCTTAATTGCCAGTAGTAAATATTTTCCTACAATTGGGTAATGCTCTTTTTTCACGCCTAGGCTGCGATGTTTATGGCCGATTTGCTTCACAAACGGCAAAATCGCTTCAAGATTATCAATATGTTTCGCAGCGGCATATACAGAAGCGGCTAGCGCTTTTGGCTGACGCCCTTGTTTTTGATGGGCGTGGTTAAAAATGTTCAACAGCTCTGGATGGTTAGAAAACATCAATTGATAAAAACGTTTCGTAATTTGTTCCCCGAATTGCTCTAACACAGGAACGGTCGATTGAATGATTTCGATCGTTTTTTTGCTTAATAATGTTTTTGTCGTACTCATGAATACATCCCCTCACCAAAACATGTATTTTACATACATGTTTATTGAATCATATCATTTCATAAAAAAGCAATATTTAAAATACATCTTTAACAAAATGTTCACAATTTCGCGCCTAAAGAGAACATATGGTAAGATAATGAATAGACAAAGAGATTAAAGGTGTGACAAACGATGCAGTTGACAAACTATACCGAATATGCGCTACGAGTGCTTCTCTTTTTAGGTGCGTTAGAACCTGGGGAAAAAACGAATATTAAAGAAATCTCTCGTGCATTTTCCATTTCAGAAAATCATTTAAGCAAAATTGTATATGAGCTCGGGAAAGAAGGATTTATCGAAACGATTCGTGGTCGGAACGGCGGTATTCGCCTCGCGAAAAAACCAGAAGATATTCGAATTGGCGTCGTCGTTCGCCATACAGAAGACAATTTATCGCTTGTTGAATGTTTTGCTGGTCATGGAAACCATTGCATTATCACCCCTGTTTGTGGGTTAAAGCATGTGCTCCACGAAGCGTTAGAAGCGTTTTTACGCGTGTTAGACTCGTATACATTGGCCGATTTACTTGCCAATAAAAACCATTTGCAATCTATCTTCCAACAAAAACGAGTGTAACAAACGTATTCAATTGTCACCTTTCGCAAAATATATTAATATTAGAAAGGTGTGCAAAAAACTAACGTTCAAAGGAGGTCAAAATGAAACAGACATTGACATCGCTACCACCTTATTTAAAAATGGAAAATGGTGAACTTTGGTTGACAGAAGATGACCGTGAAAACTTAAAAATCAGCTATCGAATTAAAGAAATCATTTTTTCTGAGCAATCTCCGTTTCAACATGTAATGATTTTAGATTCGTACGATTTTGGCAAAATGCTCGTGCTTGACGGGGTTGTGCAAACAACTTCGATTGATGGCCATATTTACAATGAGATGATTTCACATGTTCCACTTCAATTTCATCCAGCGCCAAAAAAAGTGCTGATTATCGGCGGTGGTGACTGCGGAGCAGCGCGGGAAGCAGCAAAATATAAACATGTGGAAGAAATTCACATGGTAGAAATTGATGAAAAAGTGGTACAAGCTTGTAAAAAACATTTACCAGACGTCTCAGGAAACTTATCAGATCCGCGCGTTCAGTTTATTTATACAGATGGAGTCGCATTTGTGAAAGAGCGTGCAAATACGTATGACGTCATTATTATTGACTCATCCGATCCTATTGGACCAGCAAAAGAATTATTTTCGTATGATTTTTACAAGCATGTCCATCGCGCATTAAAAGAAGGTGGCCTCATGGTATGTCAAAGTCAATCTCCGATCTTCCATATGGATATTTTAAAACAAACGTATACAAACATTCGCCAACTATTTCCACACGCGGCTGTCTATACCGCAACTGTTCCAACATATCCGGGCGGATTATGGAGCTTTACGATTGGCGCGAAAATTCCTCTTTCCCTTCCTAATGCATCGTCGCTTCCAGCTGACACCAAATATGTGAACGATGCCGTACTAAAACATTGTTTTCAATTGCCTCAATTTATGAAAAAAGCATTGTCATAACAAAACAGGGCTCCTTATTTAGGGAGCCCTGTTTTGCAAGATGGCTCAAGTCGCTCCTCTCCTCAGCGGGGCTTATACGATCTTCGCCGATAAGTGGTTACTTTGCATTTTTTCTTCTTAAGTAGAAGATCATTCATTCCCTTTTGTAAAAGAACGGCTAGCGACGATGGAAAGCGTTAAATCGTCTGCTGGCGGATTATGAAGCCCTGCACGAACATCACGATAATGGCGTTGCAGCGGATGATGGGCGAATAAACTATGTCCGCCGACAACCCGCATGGCCATATCGACAATATGAATCGCCGTATTCGTTGCTACGTATTTCACCGCTGCCAGTTCTTCCTTCATTGCTTGGCGCTTGTCAGGATAACGATCCCATTGATCAGCAACCGAATACATAAAGTGGCGGGCTGCCATTAATTGAAGATCAATTTCGGCTATTTTTCGCCGTACTTCTGGCACTTCGGCAATTGGATGCGGCAACGTATTCGGCTGATACGTTTCGGCAAATGCAATCGCCTCATTACGGGCTGCGATGGCGATCCCGAGGTAGCAAGCCGGTATATGTAAAAGCCAACCTTGCGCTCTTCCTTTTGCTTGCGGCGAGTGAAGAATTTCGACAAGCGCCGTTTCGTCGACTTCCACTTTTTCTAATATTAGATCGTCGCTTCTCGTCCCTCTCATTCCAAGCGTATCCCACGTTGCTTCAATTTGGAGACCGGGAGCGGTTTTCGGGATTAAAAAGTTACCCACTTCCCCTGTTTCTTTAATCGTCGCGGATACAATAAAATAATCAAGCGCAGGAGCAAGCGAAGTATACGTCTTCCTTCCAGAAATAATCCAGCGTCCATTTTGCTTTTCTGCCGTCGTTTCCGGTCTCCCACCGCGCGCTGGACTTCCTGTTGCCGCTTCTGACTGAGCGCTGTTTAGTAGTACTTGCTGATGGACGATTTCGTGACAAATGCGCTCAAACACGGGTTCAGGCCATTTTTTCTGTTCCGCTAAATTCATCACGATGCCTAAATGCCAACCGAGCGATAAGGCAGTAGCACCATCTCCTTGCGCAATCGTTTCTTGCACAAGCAAAAATTCATATAACGAGATTTCTTCGCCTCCATATTGTTTTGGAACGGTAAGCGAAAGAAAGCGCGCTTTTTTCAATTCGGCGAAATTTTCAAATGGAAAAACCGCCTGCTCATCGTAATGTTGCGCCCGTTTTTGAAACTGCTCAGCCAGCTGCCACGCTTTGGTTTGTAACTGTTTCTCTTTCTCTGTTCGTAAAAATAAGTGATATAAATCGCTCATGGTTCTCCCCTTTTCTTTTGTTTGCTTCCATTTTACTCGCTCTTAAGGAAAAAGAAAATGAATAGGTTATATTGATTATTTAGAACATAGTTTATTTTTGTAAACAAAAGACCGATGGGGTACCCCACCGGATAGGTTTAGCGGACAAACAACGGGATCACAAGGTAGCCGATGAGCGCTAAAATGCCGCACAATAACGAAATTCGCAGCTTGTACTTCGCGTACTCCATTAAATCTAAATCCATAATCGAAGCAGTGGTAATCGTTGTATCTCCTAACGGCGAAGCGAACGCACCAAATGTCCCGCTCGCAAATACAGCGCCTATCGTCATCGGCAATGAAGCTCCTGTTGCCGCTGCAAACGTCACACCGAGCGGCATAAACAATCCCCACGTCCCCCATGATGTGCCGATAAAATAAGAAATGAAAGAACCGAGAATAAACATGGCTGCTGGAACAATCTCCTTTGGTAAAAACGTTCCGAACGTTGCACTAATGTAACTGGAAAAACCTAATTGTTCCGCTGTCAACGATAGCGCCCAAACAAGAAGAAGCATGCTAATTGGCGCCATCAGTTCATTGCCACCTTCAAAAAAATGATAAATGAGCTCATGGAATTTCTGGCGGCGAATAAAGTAAAATACCGCGGTAATAAAAATGGTCACAAATAACGCTACTAACATCACAAACGTAGCATCTGCATTGGAAAAAGCAGCGATCATTGTCGCAGCCCCTTTTTTTGTTCCGTCATACCAAAGAAAAAACATCGTGAACAGTAAAATAAGCAAAAGCGGGAAAAACAAATGAAGCGGCTCCCCAACGACTAACGCCAGTTCTTTTTTTAACCCTAGCCGGTGAAAGTAGTTCGTTTCGCTTTCTGCTTGTTCGCGTTCCTCTTTTCCGATCTGAACATGTTTAAACGTTGTCACAATCCCAACAAAAAGCGCAATGACCGCAAAAAAATTGTATGGCAAGCTCGCCACAAAAAGATGATACGCTGATTGACCGATTCCGTTTTGCCGGAGCGCCCCTTCCACGACAGATGTCATAAACCCGACAAACGCGGTGGCAAGCGGCAAAAGAACAATAGTCGGTTCCGTGGAAACATCAATCATATAAGCCATTTTCCGTTTATCAATCTGAAACTTTTCGATGAGCGGTTTCATTACCGGAGCAAGCAGCATAATCCGAAACATTGGCGTAAAAAATGTAAACGGGATCGTCAACCATATAAACCACATCATGCGTCTTTTCGAATGAATTTTCGGGCTAATCCATTGCACAAACCCTTTGATTCCGCCTGTAATTTGCATCATACCAACGAGCGCCCCAAACAAGTACAGAAAGGCCATCACTTTCATATGGCCGATGTCCGTTGCTGTCTGCAATAATGCACTTACTGCTCGCTCGATCGCACGGAACCAATGGCCTTCTAAACAAAACGCCCCGACAAATAAACCAACGACAAGGCCAGGCAATATTTCTTGAAGCCATATTGCCAACGGAATAACGAGCAAAAATGGCAATAACGACACCCATGTTCCTTCCAATATGTCCAACTCCTTTCGTTACAAGGATGGCCATAAATGCTTAAAACTATTACGCTTATTGATTATTTAGAACATTGTTTGATAAAAAAAGAGGCTGTCTCAAAAGGTCGTCTTTCTTCAAGGAAGATACAATATATAGTTTTACGAAAGTGTTTCGTGCGTATATATAGTGATAAGAAAGGGTGCCCCGTTACTTTTGGGACACCCTCATTAATGCGTGCGCCGAGCGAAATCGACAAACCGAAATTTATCCAGCCGATGTCGCGATTCTGTGAATTGAAATAAGCTCGCATCTTCTAAATACACATAATTTTGCACAACGACAATATGCTCATATCCATCTACATCTAAATACTTCCGGTCTTCGTCGGTGATTTTGTCCACAAACATTTCTTTTTTCGCAAAGCTAATTTTCAGTTTGAGCTCGTTTTCCAAGTATTCATAAATAGAGTTTTCGCAAATCTCGTGCGTTAATAAAGGAACAAATTTCCGATGCAAAAAATCTTTGTCTAAAATAATTTTTTCTCCTTCAATTTCCCGGGAGCGAACCACTTTCCATACTTCGTCTTTCGCTGTTACATCTAAATATTTTCGGATATAGTCATCTGGTTTCACGACTTGCAGTTCATGAACGATCGTTCGAACACGCTTTTTCATTTTTTGGGCCAGTTCTTTAAAACTTACTAATCCCGACACAGGAAAATCGTATTTGCCGACATCCAGCACAATTGAACCTTTTCCTTTAATTTTTTGAATGTAGCCGTGCTCGGATAATAAATTTAGCGCTTTGCGAATCGTTTCCCGCGATGTCTCGTATTGTTGCGATAATTCGTGTTCAGACGGAAGTTTATCGTTCGGCTGAAAGATTCCTTTACGAATTTGAAGCAAAAGATCGTTATAAATCGCTAAAAACTTATTTTCTTTCATCACTATCACCGACTTGTATTGTATCATTTTGTTAAATAATACACAATCGATTCATACGGACGCAATTTGATTTGTTGAAAATGTTCCGGTGCATCCTCGTAATTCGATAATAGTTCAACTGATTGTTTATTCATTTTCCAAACCTCCAATTACTTCATTCGAAACAAATAAGACTTTCTCATCGTCACTTGCAATAACGCACTTTGACCGGCAATGCATCTTTCATAAGTAATCGGTTCCATATTTTCTGCTACTTCACTATTCGTAATAATCACTGGGGTAACAATGCTGGCTGCTTTCTTTTTAATGAGACCGAGATCGAAAGAAAGCAATAAATCCCCTTTCTTTACCCTTTCTCCTTTTTTCACATGAACCGTAAACCCTTCGCCATTCAACAGTACTGTTTCTAACCCGATGTGAATAAGAATCTCCAATCCTTTGGATGATAAAAGGCCGATCGCATGTTTCGATTGAAAAATGTTAATGACTCGGCCGTCTACTGGTGATACCACCTTCCCCTCACTTGGTACAATCGCCACCCCGTCACCTAACAGCTTATGAGAAAACGTAGGGCTTGGCACTTCTTCAATCGGGATCACATTTCCATTCAACGGTGCGAATATCGTTTCTTCCCCTTGCCAGACGATCATATAAGTCCCCCTCTTAAGCGCTTACACAAACATGTATATACATGTTGACTTACAGTTTTATTTTAACTTGTATATACAAGTTGGTCAATAAAAAATTTTGTTCAAAAAATAAAAAGCAAGCAATCGATATATTGACCGCTTGCTTTTTATTTAGAAGGGTGGTTTTGTCGGCTGTTATGAAGCACGGCATACCGCTTAATTTCACGGATTAATATTTCTTCCTGCTGGAAAGAAAGAAGCAACTGCAATCCGTAATAGTAATCGTTGGCTGTCTTTCGTTGCCACACTAACGTTCCTATAAAACTAAACTCTACATCATTTAACATAAATGTCACTTCAATATGAATTTCTCGTGGACGAGGGGGGATATCAAGGGATGTTTTCATTCTCATCCCTCGCGGACTAATGTCGTGAATTTCCGCCGCTCCTTTGTCGCTTTCAATCTCTCTATTATCGATACGCACAATGCGGAACGTACAAGGGAGAGGCTGCCCAAATTGGTAGCGGAATGCTTCTTGTCGTTTAAATCGCACGAAAATCCCCTCTTTTCCAAAAATATAACGATTTATCGCTAGCTTTTTTCATACTCAGCCAAAACTAACCTCATTATATATGGATTTCCTTCAATTGTGAATATCTATATAAGTTGAAATTTTGTTTTACATCCAGCGGATCACTTCACCACGTTATATCATATCGGTTTGTATTTAGATGAAAACGGAAACGAAAAATCGGAAATTCTTTATTGCAACTTATATAACCACATTTCTTTTATTTCTCCTGCTTCCTCGCTGTCGATGACGAAAGTTCCATTACTGTATCGATCGGAACGTTTCAATGACGCTACGTCAACGTCTTCCGTTTCGCCTTTTTCTGTTCGCACGATGACACGGCCGCTGTCGTTTTCTGTTATGAGCGCGGCAACTACACGATGCGGATTCGTTTTTAACTCCCGAAGCATGACAAGCCCCCGTTTTGCTCGCGATGATTTTTCAAACTCGCTAAGCGGCATTTTTTTGACCGACCCTCGCTGTGTCACAATGACAATCATTGGAGAATCCGCCGCAACAATTGGATAAGCGGCGACAACAAAATCCCCGTCTTTCAATTGAATTCCTTTTACTCCAGCAGCGCGCACGCCGACGGCACTCACTTCTTCTTCGCTGAACCATAAACCGTAACCTTGGTGCGTCGCAAGGAATAAATCACAGCTGCCATCTGTTATATAGACGTTAATTACTTCATCGTTTTCTTTTAAGTTAATCGCTGCCAACGGACGGCCGTAACGCTGCACTTTATATTGTTTCATTTCGGTCCGCTTCACCATTCCTTGTTTCGTAATAAACATAAGATCGAGCGGCTGTTCAAAGTCTTGGATTGAAACGGCCGACACGAGATCATCATCCCTGTCTAACGGAACGAGGTTGGAAATATGTTGACCAAGCTCTTTCCAGCGAATATCAGGCAATTCATGAACCGGACAATAAATATAGTTTCCTCTTCGCGTAAACAGAAGCAGCACATCCGTTGTATTCATCTCTAATTGTGCTAATAAACGGTCGGATTCTTTCATGCCGAAATCTTGGCCGTTTGACGCTGTATACGAACGAAGGCTCGTCCGTTTGACATATCCTTCTTTCGTCACGGTGACGATGACGTCTTCTGCCGGTACCATCACTTCAAGGTTGATTTTAATCTCTTCGATTTCCTCTTGAATGACCGTTCTTCGCTCGTCAGCGTATGTCTTTTTTAATTTTTTCAGCTCCGATTTAATCACCGACAGCAATTTTTTTTCGCTTGCTAAAACGGCCGTCAATTCGCTAATTTTTTTCGAAAGTTCTTCCGCTTCCTGTTTTAAAGCCGTAATGTCCGTATTCGTTAATCGATACAATTGCAACGTCACAATTGCCTCCGCTTGTGCTTCAGTGAAATCGTAGCGAGCGATGAGCTGATCTTTCGCATCTCTTTTATCTTTCGATGCGCGAATCGTCGCAATCACTTCATCGAGAATCGATAAAGCTTTCATCAGCCCTTCGACGATATGCGCTCGATCGCGAGCTTTTTTCCATTCATAGCGCGAGCGGTTCGTCACGACTTCTTTTTGATGTTCAATATACGCATCGAGCAACTCTGGAAGGCTCAACAGTTTCGGGCGCCGCTCGTGAATCGCGACCATATTAAAATTATACGGCACTTGCAAATCGGTATTTTTATATAAATAGTTTAAAATCCCTTCTGCGTCGGCGTCTTTCTTTAATTCAATGACGATACGGAGGCCGGTTCGGTCCGTTTCATCACGGACGTCGGAAATGCCATCGAGTTTCCGATCAAACCGCAGTTCGTCAATTTTTTTGACAAGGCTCGCTTTATTGACTTCATATGGAATTTCCGTAATGACAATTTGTTGTTTTCCGCCTTTCGCCGATTCAATCACCGCTTTTCCGCGGATAATTATTTTCCCTTTTCCCGTTTCGTACGCCTTTTTAATTCCGTCTTTTCCTTGAATAATGCCGCCGGTTGGAAAATCTGGTCCGTGCAAAACGGTCATTAACTCATCGACGGTGCAATTCGGTTTGTCAATCCGCATCATGACTGCATCAATGACTTCGCCTAAATGATGCGGCGGAATTTCTGTCGCATACCCTGCCGAAATGCCGGTCGAACCGTTCACTAACAAATTCGGAAACATGGCAGGAAGCACGACCGGCTCTTGGCTTGTGTCGTCAAAGTTTGGCACAAATTCGACCGTCTCTTTTTCAATATCCCGCAACAATTCCGCGGCAATCGCTGATAGGCGCGCCTCTGTATAACGCATCGCCGCTGGAGGATCGCCGTCGATGCTGCCGTTATTTCCGTGCATTTCGATTAAAATATTGCGCAGCTTCCAGTCTTGGCTCATCCGCACCATCGCTTCGTACACGGATGAATCGCCGTGCGGATGGAAGTTTCCGATCACGTTTCCGACCGTTTTCGCCGCTTTGCGGAATCCTTTATCAGCCGTATTTCCGTCCACATACATCGCATATAAAATCCGGCGTTGAACAGGCTTCAGCCCGTCGCGCACGTCGGGAAGCGCCCGTTCTTGAATGATATATTTACTGTAACGTCCAAAACGGTCGCCTAATACATCTTCTAATGGCAAGTCTAACAATCTTTCTGTCATAATGTTCCCTCCTCTGCGACCGATACGTGTTCATTGTCTAAAATATTCGGATCATCCGCTAAGCCGAATTGGACATTTGCTTCAATCCATTTGCGCCGCGGTTCGACTTTATCTCCCATGAGCGTCGTCACACGCCGCTCCGCTCTTGCGGCATCATCAATCCGCACTCGAATAAGCGTGCGCGTTTCCGGATTCATCGTCGTTTCCCACAGCTGGTCCGCGTTCATCTCGCCAAGACCTTTATACCGTTGAATCGTATAGCCTTTGCCTAGTTTTTTGATCGCTTCTTTTAGTTGCTCATCGGTCCACGCATATTCCACCATTTCTTTTTTTCCGGTGCCTTTGCTAATTTTATAAAGCGGCGGAAGGGCAATGTATACTTTTCCTGCTTCAATTAAAGGACGCATGTAGCGGTAAAAAAACGTTAGAAGCAGCACTTGAATATGAGCGCCGTCCGTATCGGCATCTGTCATAATAATGATTTTGTCGTAGTTAATATCTTCTAGCGAAAAATCAGCTCCGACACCGCCGCCGATTGCGTGAATAATCGTATTAATTTCTTCATTTTTAAAAATATCCGCCAGCTTCGCCTTTTCTGTATTGATGACTTTTCCACGCAACGGAAGCACCGCTTGGAAGCGGCGGTCGCGCCCTTGTTTCGCTGAACCGCCTGCCGAATCGCCTTCTACTAAATAGAGCTCATTTTTCTTCGGATTGCGCGTTTGCGCCGGCGTTAGTTTTCCACTTAACACCGCTTCTTTTCCTTTTTTCTTTTTCCCGCTTCGTGCTTCTTCACGCGCTTTCCGTGCCGCTTCGCGCGCTTGGTACGCTTTAATCGCTTTTTTCACAAGCATTGCGCTAATATCCGGATTTTCTTGAAGAAAGTACGTTAAATGTTCGGACACAACGGAATCGACGGCAGAGCGGGCTTCGCTTGTTCCAAGTTTTCCTTTTGTTTGTCCTTCAAACTGCAATAAATGTTCCGGAATTCTGACCGACACAATCGCGGATAATCCTTCGCGAATATCAGAACCTTCTAAGTTTTTATCTTTTTCTTTTAATAGGCCCGTTTTGCGCGCATATTCGTTAAAAACGCGGGTCATCGCTGTTTTGGCGCCCGCTTCATGCGTTCCGCCATCTTTTGTGCGAACGTTATTGACGAATGACAGCACGTTTTCCGAGTAGCCATCATTAAATTGAAAGGCAAACTCGACTTCAATGCCGCCTTGTTGCCCCTCAAAATAAACGACTGGGTGAAGGGCGTCCTTTTCTTCGTTTAAATAGGCGACAAATGCTTCAATTCCATTTTCGTAATGAAACAATTCACGCATCTCGGTTCGTTCATCGACTAATTCAATTTTCAACCCTTTTAATAAAAAAGCGGATTCTCGCAACCGTTCACTTAATGTTTCGTAATTGAACGTCGTCGTGCTAAAAATGGTCGGGTCTGGTTTGAATTGAATCATTGTTCCTGTCTTTTTCGTTGTTCCGATTTTTTCTAATGTCGTGACAGGTGTTCCGCCATGTTCAAATCGCTGTTGGTAAATAAATCCGTCGCGATGAATCGTGACGACGAGCCATTCGGATAAGGCGTTGACGACGGAGGCGCCGACCCCGTGCAATCCACCGCTCGTTTTATAGCCGCCTTGTCCAAATTTTCCACCGGCATGAAGGACGGTTAAAATCACCTCCGGCGTCGGCTTTCCGAGTTTATGCATTCCCGTCGGCATGCCTCGTCCTTCGTCTAACACGGTGATGCTGTTGTCTTTATGTATTTTGACGAGAATATAGTTTCCGTATCCCGCCAGCGCTTCATCGACGGAGTTGTCGACAATTTCATAGACGAGATGATGCAACCCGCGGCTATCGGTGCTGCCGATATACATCCCTGGCCGCTTCCGTACCGCTTCAAGCCCCTCGAGCACTTGAATGGCATCATCGTTATATTCATAGACATGCTGTTTTGTCACGCACATACCCCTTTCAAAAACAAGAACATTTGTTTCTGTTTTATTTTAGCATAAATTTCGGAAACGTCTATGCCTATTTTGTCAGCTGATCCAAACTTCTGAAAATGGAAATGACCATCTTCCTCAAAAGATGGCCGAATTCCGTTTAACTTTTTTTCGTTAGAGCGTGCTCTACTTTAATACAGCGATCCATCACAACCGTATATCCTTTTTCTTTTAAAAACTCATACACGTCTTCATCGACAACACCTAACTGCGCCCAAAACACATCGGCATCGATTTGGACGAACTCACGAGCCACCTCTGGCAAATACTCCGAACGACGGAACACGTTGACAATATCGATATGTCCTTCAATGTCTTTTAACGATTTCACCGCCGGAATCCCTTCCCATTCCTCAATCGTTGGATTGACTGGAATAATGTTATACCCAGCGTCCTTCATCGCTTTTGCGACCATATATGACGTGCGGTCGGGATTGTTGGATAAGCCAACAACGGCAATACGTTTTGCTTTTTGTAAAATTTCCGCGATTTCTTCGCGGCTTGGGTTCATAATCGGCATGTTTTTTCTCCTTTCGAACGCTTTTTTGTAGTATTTCTTTATCAAACAAGAAAAATCCTGCCGATGCCTATATTTTTATGTTTACGGTAGCTTGTCTAACATTTTTTACATTGTTGTTTTGTCTTAAAAAGTTCGAAAAAAACAATAACACAAAGATAATTTTCTTGTCATGCCATCCACTGTGTGCGTATAATAAAGTTGAACAGCATAAAATAAAACAGGACATTGGCGGCAACCAATGTCCCATCCATACACCGCTTACTGCAAGGAGTGCAGTGACCTAGAAAAGCAGATCGTAACCCACCCTCACTTAGGCCGAGCAGGGTGGGTTACTTTTTGTCTTTAGATACAGCGATAACGGTTACGATCAGCGATGCAAACGCAATCATTAATGTCAGCGCATCGGTAACGGTCATCATCAGTAGCACCTCCCTTCTTTAAGGGAGTAGCCACTGCCCACCCTGCATACAACTGTGCATGTTTATTATATCATAAATCACCGGAATAAGAATATATGTTCTTAAAAATAGGAAAAAAGGGATAATGGGGGAATTTGATGAATCATCTTTTTTCCGGCCACTTTTACAACAAGAAATAGCATGACAAATCCGATCACAAGCTCCGCTGTTAACTCCGTTATTTTCATTTGATGCACCGCCTCATTCTCTCTATGTTTCATTATGAACCAAACGAGCAAAACATATGTCTCCCTTTCTTCACATCTTCTGTCGTTGCATCTTCCATTTTCTCACTGTATCATGTTAATAAAACTAGTAGAAAGGATGTTTGGCGTGAAAAAACAGCTTCCTCCTGGGCAATTTGAAACGGATAAATGGCCGATCCTTCATGAAGGCGACGTGTACGAATTTGATGAAAAAACGTGGACATTTCGGCTATTTGGTGAAGTGAAAAAAGAAGTAATCCTCCCCTACGAACAAGTAATGAAGTTACCAAAAACGATCTCGTCGATCGATATGCATTGCGTCACGACATGGTCGAAGTTTGATACAACATTTGAAGGAATTGCTTTTCGCGAGTTTTTACGCCTCGTCGAACTTGAGCCGGATGTGAAATACGTGAAAATTTACGGCTATTTAAACAAAAATCCGCTTGGCTATTCGGCAAATTTACCGTTAGAAGCGTTAATGGGGGATGATGCGCTTTTTGTTTATCGCTGGAAAGATGCACAAAACGATTGGCAAGACATTTCCCCAAAACATGGCTACCCGCTTCGTTTTATTCCGCCTGCATCATTTTATTTATGGAAAGGAGCGAAATGGGCGACAGGCATTTGTTTTATGAAAAAAGATGAACCTGGTTATTGGGAACAGCGCGGCTATTCTATGACTGCCAATCCATTTAAAGAAGAACGCTTTGCTTCACCCAGCGAGTGGCTTCGCTCCTTTTTTTAACCCCGGTTGCATCACAAGCAATCATGTGCATCTTTTATTTTTGTGATATAATACGAACGAATGAAGTAGAGGAGGTTACGTATGAAGCAAGAACTAATCGAACGGTTAACAAGATATGCTAAAATCGACACCCAATCTGACCCAGCAAGCAACACATGCCCTTCCACCGAAGGTCAATGGACGCTTGCAAACATGTTGGTCGAAGAATTAAAAGCAATCGGCATGGAAGAAGTAACGGTCGATGAAAACGGCTATGTAATGGCAACGTTGCCAGCGAACACAGACAAAGCCGTACCGACCATCGGCTTTTTGGCACATATGGACACAGCGACAGATTTTACAGGCGCGAACGTCAATCCACAAATCGTCGAATCATATGACGGTGGGGATATTTTATTGAATAAAGACTTACATATCATTCTTTCTCCGACGGATTTTCCAGAACTTTCGCGTTATAAAGGACATACATTAATCACAACGGACGGCACCACGCTTTTAGGAGCAGACAATAAAGCAGGAATCGCCGAAATTATGACAGCGATGGAATACCTCATCAAACATCCAGAAATCAAACACGGCAAAGTGCGGATTGCTTTTACGCCAGATGAAGAAATCGGCAGAGGTCCTCATAAATTTGATGTTGCCGCATTTGGCGCGAAATATGCTTATACCGTCGATGGCGGTCCGCTCGGCGAATTGGAATACGAAAGCTTTAATGCCGCACAAGCAAAAATTACATTCAAAGGGAAAAACGTACATCCAGGTTCCGCGAAAGGAAAAATGATTAACTCGCTAAAACTAGCGATGGAATTTCACGCCCATCTCCCTAGGAACGAAGCGCCGGAGCATACCGAAGGATACGAAGGATTTTACCACCTTCTCTCCTGCCAAGGCGATGTCGAACAAACAACGCTCCATTACATTATTCGCGACTTTGACCGCGGAAAATTTGCGGCAAGAAAAGCAACTATTGAAGAAATTGCCGCGAAACTCCAAGAGAAATATGGAAAAGAACGCATCCATATCGAAATGAGCGATCAATATTACAACATGCGCGAAAAAATTGAGCCGGTCAAAGAAGTCGTCGATATTGCGTATGAGGCAATGACAAACTTAGGGATTGAACCAATCATTAAACCAATCCGCGGCGGAACAGACGGCTCACAGCTATCCTATATGGGGCTGCCTACGCCAAATATTTTTACGGGCGGCGAAAACTTCCACGGTCGCTATGAATATATTTCCGTCGACAACATGGCCAAAGCAGTGAATGTTATTATTGAAATCGTGAAATTGTTTGAACAAAAAGCAGCGACCAAATAATGTAATTCCGTTAACCCTCCCTTCTTTGGAAGCGGAGGGTTTTTGTATTAAAAATCTCTTTTTTTCCAATACTAAACGTAAACTGTTGATAGGGAGTGCGTCATGTGAGAGAACGTGTGTATTCCAAAACTCATCTCTTTTTATTTCTAACCGTTATCACCGTTTTGATTTGGTCAGCGGTCAAGCCGGCGAGCTATTTGACGTGGGTGCTCGAAGTCAGCCCTGCGGTTGTGGGGTTGATTGTCGTCATCGCCACATATCATCGCTTTCGTTTGACGACCCTTTCTTATGTCATCATTGCCATTTTAGCGATTAGTATGTTCATCGGCGGGCATTACATTTATTCAAAAGTTCCGCTGTTTAACTGGATGAAAGAAACGTTTCATTGGCAACGCAATCATTACGACCGCTTTGGGCATTTGTTGAAAGGATTGTTTGCGATTGTGCTGAGAGAAATTTTATTGCGAAAAACTCCGCTCACAAAAGGCGGCTGGTTAGTGACGATCGTCATCAGCATGTCGCTTGCGATCGCCGCTTTGTATGAAATCATCGAATGGCTCGTCGGTGCTGCCGCTAAACAAATAAAAGCCGTCAAAGATTTTTTAGGCACACAAGGCGATCCATGGGATACGCAATGGGATATGTTATTTTGCTTCATTGGTTCAGTTATCACGCTGCTTATTTTCTCAAAGCTGCATGACAAGCTTTTAAAAAATGTGTATCAACAATGATTCTTCCCGCAAATTCCAGTTTCTTATCTGGCATTTTTTTCGCTGCATGGTAAAATAAAAACATGCACGAAATTGATGAGTAAAGGGTGTATGAAGATTGGTGACAAAACTATTCATATTGGCGGCTGCTTACCTTCTTGGTTCGATTCCGTTTGCGCTTGTTGTCGGAAAAGTCGGTTACGGCATCGACATTCGGGAACACGGAAGCGGAAACTTAGGTGGAACAAATACGTTTCGCGTCCTCGGCGTCAAAGCCGGAATGATCGTCACAATTGGCGACATTTTAAAAGGAACATTAGCAGCCAGCCTACCGGTATTATTTGCAGTCGATATGCATCCGCTATTAGCTGGGATTTTTGCGGTGATCGGGCATATGTATCCGGTGTTTGCCGGATTTCGCGGGGGAAAAGCAGTTGCGACATCAGGAGGCGTCATGCTGTTTTACTCTCCGTTTTTATTTTTTACGTTGATCGCTGTTTTCTTTCTCGTGCTCTATCTTTCAAAATATGTTTCCCTTTCGTCCATGTTGGCCGGAGTATACGCGATCGTGTACACCGTTTTCTTTACGGACGACATTCCGCTGATGATCGTTGTGTCTGTCTTAACGGCGTTTATTTTTTATCGCCACCGCGCAAACATTAAACGAATTATCAATAAAACCGAACCAAAAATCAAGTGGTTATAAAAGCCAACGGGCTGTCCTACTTTCGGACAGCCTCTTTTGCCGAACATTGCAATAGAGAGGAGTTTATTCGTTGAAATTACCGCACGAATTCGTCGAAAAAATGAACGCACTTTTACAAGAAGAAGCACCGCGGTTTTTCGCTGCGTATGAAGAAGAAAAGGCAAACGGCTTGCGCTTTAATCCGCTGAAAATCGAGCGGGATACGTTTTTATCGCTCGTTCCGTTTACGCTGTCCCCTGTTCCGTTTTGTCCGACCGGTTTTTATTACGAGGCGGATGAACAGCCCGGAAAACATCCGTACCATGCGGCAGGGCTTTATTATATTCAAGAGCCGAGTGCGATGTTTGTCGCTGAAACGTTGCAGCCGAAGCCGGGCGAAAAAGTTCTTGACCTTTGCGCCGCTCCTGGCGGAAAAACGACGCAGCTAGCGGCAATGATGGATAATACTGGATTTCTGCTTGCGAACGAAATTCATCCAAAACGTGTCAAAGCCTTATCGGAAAATATCGAACGATTCGGTATTACCAATGCGCTCGTCACAAACGAAACGCCGGAGAAACTGGCAACTCGGTTTGCCGGCTATTTTGACAAAATTTTAGTAGACGCACCTTGTTCGGGAGAAGGAATGTTTCGCAAAGATGAAGAAGCGATTCACTATTGGAGTGAAGAGCACGTTCAACAGTGCGCCATCAAACAGCGCCACATTTTAGATTGCGCATACCAAATGTTAAAAGAAGGTGGGGTTCTCGTCTACTCGACCTGCACATTTTCCCCTGAGGAAAACGAACAAACGATTGAAGCGTTTTTGCAAAAATATAATGATCTTGAATTAATATCGATCGGGAAAGTCGCTGGAGTGCAATCCGGAAAGCCGGAATGGACAAAAGCAAGGGTTGACGCAATCGAAAAAACAGCGCGGCTTTGGCCGCATCATCTGAAAGGCGAAGGGCATTTTGTCGCCAAACTTCAAAAAACAGGGACAGCACCAACATGGAAAGGGAAAAACGCTACGTCCAATGTCTCCAAGCAATCGTTGCGCGATTATCGGACATTTGAAGCAGTATTGACAACAGAAATCGCGAAAACCATTTATGCGTTCCAGCAACACCTTTTTGCCTTGCCCGACGGCTGCCCTAATTTTGATGGGTTAAAAGTCGTTCGCGCCGGCTTGCATTTAGGCGAGCTGAAAAAACAACGGTTTGAGCCGAACCATGCGCTCGCATTAGCGCTAAAAAAAGAGGATGTCACTCATTCGGTGGATTTGCAAAGCAGCGGGCAGGAATATGAGAAGTATTTGCGCGGCGAAACGCTCGAAACGGGCGGCGACCGCGGCTGGGTCATCGTCACCATCGACGGCTATCCGCTCGGCTGGGGCAAAGAAGTAAAAGGAACATTGAAAAATTTTTATCCAAAGGGGCTAAGAATGTAGCCCCTTTATTTTAATGGCACGGTTAATGTAAACACGATGTTGTCATGTGGCAAATCAAACGCTTTGACGGAAAGGCGATAGCCGTTTTTTAGGCGCATATTCGTCAACGCCACATAAATGCGATTGTTGTCCGGATCAATGATCACCCCTTCCGGCAAGCTGGCGTGTGTTCGCAAATATTTTAGCGCATATTGTGCCGGAATGCGCAACTCTCCTAATGATAAATCCGGATCACGCAATTCTAAATCCCCGTTTACTACGTTCGGCAGAAACGAAACCGTTAACGGAACATTTCTTCCAAAAACTTCTATTTGACTAGCAACATATACACGATCGCTAATCCAGACGCGATACGGAAGCGCCTGTTTTTTCATTTTACTTTGAATATAATGATTAATCGTGGCATTGACGTCTTCTTTCGATGAATGAACGAGAAACGTCGCGCCTTTTACTGTTTTCGGTGCCGTAATCGACAGTTCGGACGGCTGCAAAAGAA
The DNA here is from genome assembly GCF_026847645.1 of Anoxybacillus sp. J5B_2022. Lineage (GTDB taxonomy): Bacteria > Bacillota > Bacilli > Bacillales > Anoxybacillaceae > Anoxybacteroides. The sequence continues at coordinate 37,162 of NZ_JAPSMC010000014.1, read as the reverse complement.
AGAAAAGTAGACTACCTACCGTTACGACATTTGCCGCTAACAACGTAAAAAAAGCTATTTTCCATTTTTTATTCATCGCTCCATACTCCTTACTAGTTGTTGATACACGCGTGTTGCAATTAAGGCATATCCTTGTTCGTTCGGATGGAATTGGTCGCTAGAAAGCAAATCATCACGGTCATCAAATAAATCTTTTACATCGACAAACATCGTATGATCATAATGGCTTAGTACGTCTTTGCTTCCTTCATTCCACATTTTAATGACTTCATCGATTTCTGGAATCGTCTGCAGTGAATTGGAAAACGGATTATATAAACCGACGAGAACGATCGTCGCTTCTTGATTTAACGAACGAAGCGTTTTTATCAACCGATTCAGCTTTTGGGCAAACGTTTTTTGCTTTTGTTCAAATAAAGAATACGTTAAATCGAATAAGTGGGAACGAACGATTTTCATCACATCGTTCCCACCGATCGTTATGAAAATCATATCCGCTTCTTTGATCGGCTGTTGGTGTTCGTTAATCACCTCATCAAGCTGAGAAATTCGCAATCCCCTTTTTCCTAAATTCGTCACCGTCACCGAGCGGACTGCTTTATGTTGCATTAGTTTTTCCTTTACATCCGCAACGTAACCACCGTCTACATCGCCAACTCCTTCTGTTAACGAATCGCCAATCGCCACGATCTGCAAATCTTTCGGAACAAAATCAGCGGCAATCGTTAACCGGTTCGGAAGACCTGTTTGTCTTTGCGGAATATCCGTTATCTTCGTAGCGGTTGTCGACAAACAACCGACGCACAAAAGAAAGCGCGCAAGCACGATCCCCCATTTTTTCATGTACATCACCTGCCTACGGAAAATGCGAAGAGGCAAAAATGCGAAGACATTTTTGCCTCTTTATGATGATTGGAGAATTTTAATGTGCTCTAAAATTTGTTTATACGGCACATCGTTAATTCCGTTATAATATTGGACTATTTTCCCGTTTTGGTCGACAAGGTAAAAGTCGGTTCCGTGAATGACTTGGCTTTGGCCCGCGGGCTTCTGTACTACTGCTTTAAAGTTTTTTTGCGCGAATGCTTCGATGTCTTGTTGTGTGTATCCCGTTAACAAATGCCAATGGCGAGTATCGGCATGAAATTTCTCGATATACGCCTTTAATTGCTCCGGATGGTCGTTTTCCGGATCGACGCTAAACGAAACAAATTCCACCTGCAGTCCTTCTTTTTCCGCCATTCGCTGCAATTTCGCCATATTAGCAGTCATCGGCGGACATACATCGGCACAGCGCGTAAAGATGAAATTCGCAACCCATACTTTCCCTTTTAAATCGTTCAAACCGAACGGCTGATTGTTTTGGTCGGTGAACGTAAATGAAGCAACCGGCCAGTTTTTCGCGTCTGGAATTTCTTTTCCGCACGCAGCAGCAAACAATAATAAGCTCATAAGCATGATGATTCCTGCTTTTCTCATCGTTCATCCACCCGTTTTTGATCTCCCCGCTTTATTTTATCAGCTTAAAAAAGCCTATTCAACATAATACATAAACCCGATCGCCCCTGGACCTGTATGGGTAGAAATAATCGGTGTCGTATAAACGATGTCAATCTTTTCATAGCCCGTTGCATCGATGAGCGATTGTTTGAGACGATTCGCTAACGACAGAGCATCGGCATGGGCAATCCCTACTGCCCGAATCGTTTTTCCAGCTGTATCTTCCACGAATCGTTCCGTTAAATATTTCACGACTTGCGAATAGCTCCGCGCTTTCGCAACCGGTGTATAAACTCCATCAATGAGTGCGGCAATCGGTTTAATGTTCAACAGCGAGCCGATTAGTGCTTTGCCGCGGCCAATTCGCCCACCTTTTACTAAATTTTCAAGCGTATCCACCGTGATATACAAATGCGTATGGCGCCGAATGTGGGTAAGGTGCTCCACAATTTCTTCCACACGTTTTCCTGCCTTCGCCCATTTAGCCGCTTCCAACACTTGAAACCCTAGTGCTAGTGAAATAAATTGTGAATCAATCACCGTTACATTCGCTTCCGCCATCCTAGCAGCCTGTTCAGCAGAACGAACCGTGCCGCTCAATTGCGCTGTCATATGAATCGAAATGATGTCATATCCTTCTTGACCTAACCGGTTATACACTTCTACAAACTGCCCGGCAGCGGGCTGTGAGCTTTTCGGCAGTTCGTTTGCCTGGCGCATTTTTTCCATAAATTGTTCCGATGTAATATCGACGCGATCCGTATACGTTTCTTGCCCAATTGTAAATGTTAACGGAACAATTTCAATTCCATACGCTTCTAATGTTTCATTTGGTAAGTCTACGGTGGAATCTGTCACAATTTTAACTTTGTTCATTTCTTCACTTCCTAATCCAAGCTTAATGATTATTATACAATGAAATTCTTGCAATGCCTATAAAAAACGCAAAAAAAGTTGTTTTGCTGAAGCAAAACAACTCACAAGCATCTATGCATTGTTTTTTAAAATATCTGTCTTAAAGATTTGCTCATAGACAGGCCATTTTAACACTTTTTTTAAATAGTCACGAAATGAATAAACAGAACGGGCTTCACGGGACCGATATACTTTCGCAATAAACGTTTCTAAACGCAATTGAATCATAAATCGATACGTGTTATCTTCCTCCAATACTGGAATTTCGATAATCTTTACCTTCTGTCCGTAAGCATTTTTGAACTCCAGACTTTTGAATAGCAAAATATCAATCCTCTTTTTTGACCGATTTATTATTATTATACACGAAATTGGTGCAAAAGTATGTCGGATTGCGCGAAATATTTATAAATTTTTTGCCGAAAAAACACGAAAGCAATACGCCGGCTTTAAATGAGTAAATGGAACAAGTTTGGATCTTTATTCACTTCTTGGAATGGGAAGCCTTTTTTCCTCATTCGCTCAATCAGCGGGGCATAGTCTTCGCGCCGCTTCAATTCGATACCGACTAACGCTGGTCCGTTTTCTTTATTATTCTTCTTTGTATATTCAAACCGAGTAATGTCGTCCGTCGGCCCGAGCACTTCATCTAAAAATTCCCGTAATGCGCCGGCGCGCTGCGGGAAGCTAACGATAAAGTAATGTTGTAATCCTTCGTAAATCATCGATCGTTCTTTAATTTCTTGCATGCGGTCAATGTCGTTATTGCCGCCGCTAATGATACACACAACATTTTTTCCACGAATTTGCTCTTTATATAAATCTAACGCCGCTACCGGAAGCGCCCCCGCAGGCTCCACAACAATCGCATTTTCGTTGTAAAGTTCTAAAATCGTCGTACACGCTTTTCCCTCTGGCACAACGACAATGTCGTCGATCATTTCTTTACAAAGTGAAAACGTCGTTTCACCCACCGTTTTAACGGCTGCCCCGTCTACAAATTTATCAATGTCTTCTAAAGTGACAACATGCCCTTGCTCGAGCGCTGCTTTCATCGACGGAGCGCCGGCCGGCTCGACCCCAATCAGTTTCGTCGCGGGAGAAATACTTTTCACATAAGTGCCTAACCCTGCGATCAATCCGCCGCCACCGATGCTCGCAAAAACAAAATCAATCGGCTCTTCACAATCATTCAGCATTTCCACCCCGATCGTCCCTTGACCTGCGATGACATGTTCATCGTCAAACGGATGAATAAACGTTCTCCCTTCTCGTTTGGCACATTGAACCGCTTCATTGAACGAGTCGTCAAACGTGTCGCCAACTAAAATAATCTCGACCATGTCTTTTCCAAATAATTGAACTTGGGAAATTTTTTGTCGTGGCGTTGTCGCCGGCATATAAATTTTTCCATGCACCCCTAACGCCCGGCACGAATAAGCCACTCCCTGGGCATGATTCCCTGCGCTTGCGCAGACAATACCGTTTTTCCGTTCTTCATTCGTTAAATGTTTCATGCGATTGTACGCGCCGCGAATTTTAAACGAACGAACGACTTGTAAGTCTTCGCGCTTCAAATAGACGTTACAGCCGTAGCGCTCGGATAATAACGGATTTTTTTGCAGCGGCGTGTGATAGACGACGTCTTTTAACGTATGATATGCGATTAAAATGTCTTCCACATAGACGGATCCTTGTTTTCGTTTCAACTGTTGTTCCATAAGCTCTTGTTCCTTTCCTTCACGTCTTTTTAATTTGAATATTATATCACAATTTTCAAAAAAATAAAAGCGAAGTAATAAAAATTTATAAAAATTTTACCAGATCCATCATCATAAAGAAGCGGACAAACCCCGCCGAGGGAGGTATCCGACTAAGAAATCACACAAAAAAATTTATAGAAAAACGTACCCGCTAAACACGAGGTACGTCTAATGGTTGCGCTCATATAGGAGAAACGTATAATCGTACGGATTTTTTTCGTCTTTCGGCCCTTTTTCGCTCGAAATGAGCTGCCAGTCTGTTTCATCGAATGGCGGGAAAAACGTGTCCCCTGGAAAATGCGCGTCGATTTTGGTGATGTAAAGCCGGTCGGCAAATGGCAATGACGCTTGAAATAACTCCGCACCACCGATGATAAAAATCTCATCGTTTCGTTCTGTGGCCATTTTCTTGATGTCGTCGATCGAATGAATGACCGTACATCCTTCCGGTTGAAATGAGCGGTTGCGCGTAACGATAATGTTTTCCCGCCCAGGCAGCGGGCGGCCGATCGATTCAAACGTCTTTCGTCCCATCACGATCGGGTGTCCCATCGTCGTTTTCTTAAAATAGGCAAGATCTGCCGGCAAATGCCACGGCAATTGATTGTCTTTTCCGATGACGCGATTGTTATCCATCGCCACAATAAGCGAAATCATCATCATTCCCCTTTACACCGCCACCGGCGCTTTAATGTGCGGGTGCGGATCGTAATCCACAATTTCAAAATCGTCAAATTCATACTCAAAAATCGAATCCGGCTTTCGCTTAATAATAAGTTTTGGAAGCGGGCGCGGTTCTCTCGTTAATTGTAGTTTGGCCTGTTCAAGATGGTTCATATACAAATGAACATCTCCGCCCGTAAAGATGAGTTCCCCGACTTCCAAATCGCATTGCTGGGCCATCATATGCGTGAGCAACGCGTAGCTGGCAATATTAAACGGCAAGCCTAAAAATGTATCGACCGAACGCTGTTGCCACATGCAAGATAATTTGCCATTGGCCACATAAAATTGAAACGCGTAATGGCACGGCGGCAGTTTCATTTTGTCAATTTCCGCGACATTCCAGGCGCTCACCAACAAACGGCGCGAGTTCGGATTCGTTTTAATTTGTTCAATCACTTCGCTAATTTGGTCGACCGTCTTGCCGTCGGCACCTTTCCATGAACGCCATTGCGCTCCGTAAACAGGACCTAACTCTCCATTTTCATCGGCCCACTCATCCCAAATCGTTACGCTGTTTTCTTGCAAATAGCGGACGTTCGTATCTCCTTTTAAAAACCATAGTAACTCATAAATAATCGAACGAATATGTAGCTTTTTCGTCGTTAATAGCGGGAAACCTTTTTGTAAATCAAAGCGCAGTTGGCGTCCAAAAACAGACAGCGTTCCCACTCCTGTCCGGTCATCCTTTTGAACTCCATTTTCCAAAATATCTTCAAGTAATTGTAAATATTGTTGCAACGTCCTCACCTCATCCTCTATCATAAACGAAAAAGAACTCATTGGCGAGTTCTTTCGATCAATTGCTTTATAAATTGATACGTCTTTGGCGCAGTTTCTTTCAAACGCAAGCGCGTTTCATTGTTATAATAGTAATAGGCGAACGATTCCGCAAAATATTCTTCCGGATAATCGAGAAAATAGTAGTTGTGAGGGAACAACTGCTTCGCTTCTTCACGCCAGATCGCTAAAAAAGGCGATGTAGCGTGAATATGATTAAAAACAATATAGTCAATCGAATGAGCGAGCTCGTGCAGTTCTAAATTCACCGAACCGTGCCCTTTTCCTTTTTCGCTATGGCCGATTTTCACTAACACGAGATGCGAACCGCCAAGTCCCGGAACATCATCCCACGTGATTGAAGAGATATATCCCCGCGGTGTTTGGCCGCGCAAATAGCGTGCGGACGGCTCATCGGTCAACTTTCCCGTAAATAGTTTAATATAAATTTGATGGTCGGCTACTTTTTTTAATAAGGCAGGATCAATATGCGCTAACGTTCTAATCATTTTTTCCGCTTTCGCGTGATCGAAAGGTGTATCTGGTACAATGACGATTTTTTGCAATGTTTGCTTAGACGGAATATTCCCCAATGAAAGCGAACTCGCCTCTAACAATACGCCATGCGTATTTGGATACGGCGAAAACGAAAGGAGCGGCACAACTGTCGCGACTATCCATATGAAAGCAAGCAACCGTTTCACGGTCATTTCCCCACCTTTATGCGTGCGCTAGCAACCTATGAATCTTGTTTTTACTATAGCACACGCAAAAAAGGAGAGAAATGCGTAAATTTAGGAAAAAAGCCCGCTCTTTTTGATGTTCCGAATCGCTTGTTCGAGTTTTTCTTCGTCTTGAACGAGCGCGATGCGGACAAACCCTTCGCCGTTTGGTCCGAACGCTTCCCCCGGTGTTACAACGACGTGAGCTTTGTCCATCAACGCATAGGTGAACGAAAGCGATGTCCACCCTTTCGGAATTTCGGCCCATACGAACATGCTTGCTTTCGGGCGCTCTACGTTCCAGCCGATTGCCGCAAGACCGTCGATGAGAAGGTTGCGGCGGGATTGATAAATACGGCGGCTCTCTTCACAAAATGCGGCTCCTTTTGTTAACGCGGCAACCGCCGCTTTTTGAACCGGCAAAAACACACCGTAATCTAAGTTCGATTTAAATTTGGCAAGCACGTGGAGGATAGCAGCATTTCCGCACGCGTATCCGATGCGGCAACCGGCCATGTTATAGCTTTTCGAAAGCGAATTGATTTCAATGCCTACCGTTTTCGCTTCCGGTATCGACAGAAAACTGATCGGCTTATGACCGTCATAATAAAGCTCGCTATATGCAAAGTCCGACACGACGATAACGTCGTATCGTTTCGCAAAATCGACGACTTCGCGGAAAAACGACTCGGTTGCTAACGCTGGTACAGGGTTGCCTGGAAAGTTAATGATCATCATCACTGCCCGTTTCGCCACGTCTTCTGGAATCGCACGAAGATCGGGAAGAAAGCCGTTTTCTTTTCGAAGCGGCATCAAATAGGCTTCCGCTTGTGCCATGGCAATTCCAGCCGCATATGCTGGATAGCCTGGGTCCGGTACTAAAATGAGATCGCCTAGATTGGCAAACGCCATCGGCAAATGAACGAGCCCGTCTTGCGACCCCATCAAGCAAACGACTTCTTCTTCTGGATTTAGCGATACGCCGTGCTCGGTGCGATAGTAGTCGGCAACGGCTTCATGAAATTCGTTCGTTCCAGCTAACGGATAGCCGTACGTATCCGGCTGGCTGGCGTAAAACGCAAGCGTTTCTCTGACAAATGACGGCGGCGGTAAATCCGGACTGCCGATGCTTAAATCAATCATTTCGTACCCTTCAGAAAGTTTCGACTTTTTATAAGCTGCCAATTCACTAAATACGGAAACGCCAAACGCTTTCATGCGCTCTGCTGTTTTCATTACTTGTGAAACCTCTTTCTTTTTCTTGTTTTTTTGATATATATTATAGATATAGGGAATACTCCCGCTTAAACCTATACTATTAGTGTATCATATTTTCGTGGCTCGACAACATAATAGAAAGGCAGGGAGAAAAGATGAATGCGATTTTTTTCGCTGCAAGTCTATTGACAGTCGCTTATTTTATATATAGCTGCTTTGCTGAATCATAAAAACTCGCAGGCTGGCTGCGAGTTTTTATTGCTTCGTCTTTTTGCGGGCGGAATCGAGCGCGTATCCTCCCGTTTCCGTTTCGGTCGTTCCTTGCCCTTTAACGTTCGGGGCGCTTACACCGGTTTTCGACGGGTCTTTTTTTCGGTTTGACACGTTTGTCACCTCCGTTTTTAACGTGCCCGTCGTTTTGCGTTTCGATTCCTGCGAAAGTTCAATCGTCGCAAAATGAAATTTCGCCGTTTTGCGGACATAGACGGAAAAGCCAAACCGTTTAAACCGCGAGCTTTGCCAATGATCTTTTAACACGATGCGCTTGCGTGCGACCCGTTTCGCTTCGTGGATGACTTCCTCCGTCAATTCTGTATAAAGCGCAAATGATTTGACGCCTTGAATGCCGTCTGATTCGACAATCGCCTGTTCAAACATCGGATCAAAATAGACAACATCAAAGGAACGGTCTGGGAGAGAAGATAAAAATGAGCGATGATCAGCATGAACGACTTGGATGCGTCGCATTGCCTCGTTCATGGCGGCAACTCCCGAATCCCATTGCTGCAGTCCTTGCTCGACTAAATAAGCAATATAGCGATTTCCTTCTAGTCCGACTATTTTGCCGTTTTTGCCTACCGCAACACTGGCAACAATGCTGTCAGACGCTAATCCGAGCGTGCAATCTAACAGCGACATTCCTTCTCGTAATTTTGTCGCTTCTAAAAACGGATCCGACTCGCCGCGCAGTATTCGTTTGACGCGAAACATGGCGGAGTTCGGGTGAAAGAAGAATGACGGCGATCGATCCGCTGGATACATTTCGAGCCGATTTTTGCCGACGACAATAACATCATCCGCATATTGTTCTTGGATCGCTTCTACCGACATTTTGCGCCTCGGCACGTACGAAATGGTAAGTTCTGCGGCAATTTGCTTTGCTTTTTGAATCATTGCTTTGTCCGTTCTTCCTGCTGTTGTGACGATCATGATTTCCTCCACGAAAAATAGGATGCTAAAAAAGCATCCTACTCGCAATGAGTTTCTAGTGCGTTCATAATGTTTTCCATCACTGCTTCCATCGAATTTCCTTCGATTGCATGGCGCGGAATGAAATGAACGACTTCTTTCCCTTTCAACAAAGCCATCGATGGGGAAGATGGCTCGATGCCAACAAAATATTCGCGCATTTTCGCGGTTGCTTCGCGATCTTGCCCAGCAAATACGGTGACTAAATGATCTGGTTTTTTCTCGCTGCGCAAAATTGCCTGCGTTGCCGCTGGACGAGCCAATCCGGCGGCACAGCCGCACACGGAGTTGACGACAACAAACGTCGTTCCTTGCACGTTTTCCATAAAGTTTTCGACTTCCTCGCTCGTCCTTAACTCTTGAAATCCGGCGCGGACAAGTTCATCGCGCATCGGCTGAACGAGCTGGCGCATATATTCTTCATAAGCCATGGACATACTAACCCCTCCTACAACACTCCATGAAAACAGCATACTATTTCATCGGCAAAAAATCAATGAAAGTGTTCACTCTATTCAACCTTTTTCTTGTTATTTTCAGGAACATGATGGCATTAGTCAACACTTGCTTCGTTCCATTCTCGATGAAATTGTCGCAAAAATTGCTCAATAAATTGATGACGATCCACGGCCAGCTTTTTCGCGCTTTCGGTATTCAGCAAATCTTTCAACTTCAGCAATTTCTCATAAAAATGATGAATCGCTGTACTGCGCCCATGCCGATATTCTTCTTTCGTCATCGTTTCTCTCACAGCAAGCGCTGGGTCATATAAAAGATGCCCCCGATTTCCTGCATACATAAACGCACGGGCAATACCGATCGCGCCAAGCGCATCCAATCGGTCGGCATCTTGCACGACCATCGCTTCAAGCGTTTGCGGCGGACTTCCGTGACCACCTTTATACGAAACGGTGGAAATGGCGGACACGATATGTTCGCTTTCTTCGGTAGGGAGTGGAAGTTGCCAAAGCCATCGTTGCACCGCCTGCATTCCGTTTGTTTCGCTGCCTGCCATTTTTTCATCGGCGATATCATGAAGAAGCGCCGCCATTTCGACGATAAACAAATCCGCCCCTTCCTGCTTCGCCAGCCAGCACCCTAACCGGCGGACACGCTCAATATGCGACCAATCATGACCGCTTGCATCGTGTTCCAATCTCGCTTTTACATATTGTTCTGTTTTGCGAATGATCGTTTCTTTCTCCATGTAACTTCCTTCGCTATAATAGTTTTTCAATTTCCTTTTTCAGTTCGCTTGGCCTTGTTTGCGGCGCAAACCGCTCGACAACATTTCCGTTCCGGTCTACAAGAAACTTCGTAAAATTCCATTTAATTGTCTTCGTTCCGAACACGCCTGGTGCTTTTTCGGTTAGATAAACAAACAGCGGATGCGCGTGCTCGCCGTTCACGTCCACTTTGGCAAACATCGGGAACGTAACGCCATAATTTAATTCGCAAAACTGGGCGATTTCTTCCTCCGTCCCCGGCTCTTGATGGCCAAATTGGTTGCATGGGAAACCAAGCACAACGAACCCTTTATCACGATACTGCTCATACAACTCTTGCAACTCTTTGTACTGCGGTGTAAAGCCGCATTTGCTTGCGGTGTTCACGATTAACAGCACCTTTCCTTTATACTCTGTTAACGTTTTTTCGTCCCCTTGAATCGTTTTCACTGTAAAGTCGTAAATACTCATTCGTGATCACTCCTTTTCTCCATCTTAAAGAAGAACAGAGAATTTTTCCACTTTTATGCCCTATGTTCACGTCATCAACAATAGCTTTCGCAATGATTCGAGCATGTACGGTACCATCTCCAATAAATCGTCGACATTTTCTTCGCGAATAAGCCGACCGAATTGAACGGTGATTTCATTTTCATAATGACCGCTATTGTAATCGCGCCGCAACACTTGGCGAATCAAGCGGGTTTTCCCCCAAATGCTACGCATCGTTTCTTCGATCAGCGGACAAACGGACTCATCCGACTTGATTGGCATAAGAAACGTAATCGTTAGCACACAGCCTGCATCGGTGGCTTGTTGCAACAACTCCCGCGCGATTTGTTCTAAATGCATTTCCAGCGTTACCGTACATACGACATCGATTTCCTCCGGCAAACGAAACGTCAGGCGATACGTTCGCGAAAAATGGGCTAAATCAAGCCAATCGTGCCGATCGGTCACCACCACCGTACCGTCTAAATCAAGGTCATAAATCGCTCCTTCTAACACAGTCTTCAAATTATCAAACGCCGTTGGATCCAATCTGCCCATCTCCTTTTGCGAAAATAAGCTATTTTCATGTTTAGATTATTTTATCATTGAAAAGGAAAGGAAAAAAATTCATTGAATAATGATCGCAATGTTTTTATAATTAAGTTATTTAAAAAAATAAGGAAATGGAGGATGAGACCGTTGCCTATTAACATTCCAAAAAACTTACCAGCAAAAGAAGTGTTAGAACAAGAAAATATTTTCGTCATGGATGAAGAGCGGGCGTACTCGCAAGATATTCGTCCGTTAAATATAGTGATTTTAAACTTAATGCCGCAAAAAGAAAAGGCGGAAACTCAGCTTTTGCGGCTGCTCGGCAACTCTCCGCTACAAGTCAATATTACGTTTTTGCGTCCGGAAACGCACGAAGCGAAAACGACGAGCCAATACCATCTCGACCAATTTTATACGACATTTCCGCTCATTCGTCATCGCAAATTTGACGGAATGATTATTACCGGTGCGCCTGTAGAGCATTTGCCCTTTGAAGAAGTCACTTATTGGAACGAGCTTACTGACATTATGGAATGGACAAAAACAAACGTTACTTCTACACTACATATTTGTTGGGGCGCGCAAGCAGGGCTATATTATCATTACGGAATTCCGAAATATATGCTGCCGCAAAAATGCTTCGGTATTTTTGAACATACGCTAGAAGTAAAAAATATGAAATTGTTGCGCGGGTTCGACGACGTCTTTCGCATTCCACATTCTCGCCATACCGATGTGTTGCGAGAAGATATCGAAAAAGTGCCTGAATTAACGATTTTGTCCGTTTCCGAAAAAGCAGGCGTATGTTTGGTGGCTTCGAACGACGGAAAACAAATCTTTTTAACCGGTCACCCAGAATATGACACCACAACGTTAAAAGAAGAATACGAGCGCGACGTGGCAAAAGGATTGCCGATCCATATTCCAGAGTCATATTTTCCGAACGACGATCCAACAAAAGAGCCGCTGAACACATGGCGGTCGCACGCCAACTTATTGTTCGTCAACTGGTTGAACTACTACGTCTACCAAGAAACGCCATATATTTGGGAATAAAAACCTTGGTTCAACAACCAAGGGTTTTTCACCATTTTTTTGCTTGTCCGCCATTGTCCGTGACCATTCTCCCCCTAAATCAATAAAATGTACTAACCTGCATATAGGGGGTGAAAGTATGAGTGGAGGTTATCATGGTGGCAATAACTTTGCGTTAATCGTTGTTTTATTTATCTTGTTAATTATCGTCGGTGCTGCGTTTATGAGAGGCTATTAATCACAAAAAGGAGCTTGCTCGTTTTCATGGGCAAGCTCTTTATTTCTTTCGTAACATAAACAGCCACATAAACGTAAGCGCCTGCTTTAATTCCGGCGAAAGACTAGCAAGCAAAGGTTCATGAACTCCTTTTTTATATACTCCTTGACCATCGACAAGATCCCAGCCATTTTCTTGTGCAAGCCGTTCAAACTCCCACGGCATCATCGTATTGCAAATGACCGGCTTCCCGTATAAACGCTGATAGCTGTTAATACGCGGCGCCGCCGTCGGCCCGAGCAAACCGACACATAAATAATGCCCTGATTTCAGCACCCGCTTCATTTCATTCAACGCTTTCAACGGCTCTTCTGTCCATTCAAGTGAATTAATCGCCATAGCCCCCGAAAACGTTTCATCCGCAAACGGCAAATTCGTTAAATCTCCTTGGATAAACTGAAGCGATTCGCCTTCCCCTCGCTTTTTTGCCTTTTCAATCATTTCTTGCGACAAATCGACACCAATGACGCGATACTTTAATTGCGATAGTTTCCAAGCACCGTACCCGTCACCGCACCCTAAATCAACGACTTCGCTTCCTTTTGGAACATAAGACGTGAAAAATGGCAAAATTGTTTTTCGGCTGCCGCGCTCCCACATTTCTTCACTCGCTTGATTCCAAAACTCCGCCCGTTCATCCCATTGCTTTTTTGCTTCTTCATGCCAAATAAAAGATTCCATCTTCTACACCTCGTTTGCATAAAAATCACGAGTGTTGATTATCCATTATTTTACTAAAAAACATAGAATCATATGGCTGAACACAAGCTTTTCTGCCTTTTCCCTCGAACAAGAACGCCTGCGGGCAAATGACATTTGCCCGCAAAGCGTTCATTGTTCGAGGAGGGCATGCGTACAGCATGCTCAGTCGGCAAACGGTTCGTTTGCCGACAACGGCAGAAAAGCTAGGAATAGAGCGATGACAACTGGTTTTTATTGATTAATCAACACGCCTGCATAAAAATCAATCAAAACGACCAAGCTGTACATAAAGGAGTGATGCTGACGATGAACGAACAAGAAACATTTGTCGCTGTGCAAAAAAATCACGAAGGGGCGATCATTAACTTTAAGACGTCGACAGGGCGCGTGCTGTCCTATCGAAAAGCAATGATGGAAGTTGAAAACGGAGCAATCTCTGGGGCGTACGTTTGGAGCGGCGAAAACGGTGAATGTCCCATTCGCACTACTCCCCGCGAAAGCCCGATTAACCATGTAGATGATTTGCCTACTTTTTTCTGACATTTTAACGAAAGGACGTTATCAATGACGAAAAAATATAACCGAAAAGGAAGCGACAATCAAAATTCGCCAATTCAAGATCCGTCGATTTTCTCACAAGAAGCAATTAGCGGTGACAACAGCAAAGGAAATAAACGAAAAAAATCACAAAAATGAACCTCTTCCACCTACACTTCGCTTAGAGGTGGGAGACTTCTCGGTGAACATGTTAAAACTCAATCCCTTTCACAGCGGACACACCTTCGTGATAGTCGTGTTTCACCGCTTGCATATCGGTGACGATATCAGCGATGTCGATCAATTCTTTTTTAGCTGAACGGCCTGTAATCACAAGGTGAAGAGAAGAAGGGCGCGTTTGAACAAATTGAATGACATCGTCAACTGAAAGGATATCGTCAACCGAGAAGCGGTCAATGGCTAGCGCATTGTTCAGTTCATCTAACACCATCATATCATACATTCCAGACATCGCTTTTTCTTTTGTGAATTGCCATGCTTTTTTTAATGCTTCGCGATGCTCTTCCGGCGTTTTCGTCCATGTAAACCCAGCGCCCATCTGATGCATTTCAATCCCTAATTTGGCAAACATAATGTGCTCACCATATGTCCGCTGCGGCGACTTGATAAACTGAATGATAATGACTTTTTTTCCTCTTCCAGCCGCTCGCAGCGCTAACCCGAGAGCGGCTGTCGTTTTTCCTTTTCCATCTCCCGTATATACAATTACCCGTCCTTTATGTTGATTCAATCCACTCACCCTCTAACTCCGCAAACCATTGGATGCTCTCCCGCAACCGAACGACTTCCCCGACAAGAATAATCGCTGGGTGAGAAATATGAGCGGTTTTTACCGTTTCTTCAATATTTTGTAACGTCCCGACCACTGTTCGCTGCTTCTCCGTCGTCCCCCATTCAATGACGGCGACTTTTGTATCGGAAGGTTTTCCGTTAGCGATCAATTGCTGGCAAATGTACGATAAGTTCCCTACACCCATATAAAAGGCGATCGTGTCACTGCCATTTGCTAGTGCTTTCCAATCAATCCGGTCTTCCCCTTTCTCTTTTCGGCCATGCCCAGTTACGATCGTAAACGAAGTCGCCACGTTTCGATACGTAACCGGTATACCGGCATAAGCAGCAGCAGCAATTCCTGCAGTGACACCGGGAACAATTTCAAAAGGAATGCCTTGTTTCGCTAGTACTTCCGCCTCTTCTCCTCCCCGTCCAAATACGCACGGGTCCCCTCCTTTTAGCCGCACGACAGTTTTTCCTTGCAGCGCTTTTTCCACAAGCCATTCGTGAATTTGTTCTTGGATGTTCCCGTGTTTTCCTGGTTCTTTTCCGGCATAAATCAATTCTGCCTCTTTTTTTGCATACTGAAGCAATTCTTTGCTCACGAGCCGGTCGTAAATGATGACATCTGCTTTTTGGATACATTCCATGCCGTAAACGGTAATCAGTTTCGGATTTCCAGGTCCCGCTCCAACTAAATAGACAGTTCCTTTACTCACGCTTATTCACCACCTTGTGACACTTGGGCAGATGTAAAAGTCGCCATCTTTAACATGTTCGTAGCGAACTGCAAGAGCGGAAACGCGACAGCCGCTCCGCTGCCTTCTCCTAAACGCATTCCTAAATCAACAAGCGGTTCTTTTCCTAACAGCTCTAACGCCACTCGATGTCCCGGCTCTTGTGAGCGGTGACCGGCGATCATATAGTCGCCAACATGCGGATGAAACAAGTTCGCGACAAGGGCGGCCGTTGTGCAAATAAATCCGTCAAGCAAAATTGGAATACGCTCTTCAGCTGCTGCTAACATGGCGCCTGCCATCGCTGCGATTTCCAAACCACCAATTTTCGATAAAAGCTCAAACGGAGCGGAAGGGTCAGGCTGATGAAGCGCTAATGCCCGTTCAATCACTTTTCTTTTGTGTGCAACCATTTCATCAGAAATTCCTGTTCCTTTTCCGACAAGCACATCGACTGGCTTTCGACTAATGGCAGCTAAAAGAGCGCTTGCCGTCGTCGTATTGCCAATGCCCATTTCACCGACAATTAAGCAGCGAATACCGTTTTCTATCATTTTTTTCGCTTGACGATGGCCGACAAATAATGCTTGCTTCGCTTCCTCCTTCGTCATCGCTTCTTGTTCACAAAAATTGTTCGTTCCATATTTAACTTTTTCATTGACAAAGCCTTCTCCTAGAATATCCGTTGCCACTCCGACATCGATGACAGCAAACGAAGCCCCAATTTGCTTACTGAAAACGTTAATCGCTGCACCACCGTTCACGAAATTAAGCACCATTTGTGCCGTTACTTCTTGCGGAAATGCCGAAATCCCTTCTTTTGTCACGCCATGATCCGCAGCAAATACAAGCACGCCAGGCGGAGTAACCGTTGGAAAGTGCGCTTCCGTCATTTCTGCCAGTTCAACGACGAGTTGTTCTAAACGTCCAAGGCTTCCGGCAGGTTTTGTTAACTGGTCAACATATACGCTCACTTCATTTCCGATTTGTTTGTTTAATGATGGGACGTTAAACATTTGTTTTCCTCCTTTGAAACTCCATCATTTTCCTTTCGATCATTTCGACTTGTACGTGTTGTTTGACACAATCGGCAAGTCGGTCGAATGCTTGCTCGCGCAGCGTTCGATACAAAGGACGATCGTATAAAGGTTCAAGCCCTTTTTTCCGCCGAGTTTCATTTAGCAGATGTTTACGGAATGTGTCATTATGAAAAAGGTCGTGAAAATATGTACCAAAGATGCGTTCATCTTCTGTTTTACATCCATCAGTTCGTCCGTTGATCTGAATGAGCGGAACATAGCCTTCACAACGAGCGGATCGTCCCATATGAATTTCATACCCTGTTACTTGGAATCGTTCACCCGCAAATGTCAGCATTCCTTCCGAAAGAACGGTTGTTTTTTCTTGTTCTAGCGTCGTGTCAATGGGAAGGAGCTGTAGGCCTTCGATATACCCGATTGTTGTTTCTACACAAAAAGGATCACGGACACGCTCGCCAAGCATTTGATAGCCGCCGCAAATGCCGATGATCATTGTCTCTGTCTGCTCATACAGACGCTTGATTTCAACAGCGATTCCGCTTTCTTTCACATAAAGCAAATCTTCAATCGTATTTTTGCTTCCCGGCAAAATCAACACATCTGGCTGTCCGATTTCATCAGCCTTCGTAACAAAGCGAACGCTGCAATCCGGCTCGGCAAAAAATGGATCGATGTCCGTAAAATTGGAAATGCGCGGATATTGAATCACGGCGATATCAATGGCTTTTTCTTGATCTTTTTTCGCTGAAAATTGGGCAAGGGCAACGGAATCTTCCGCATCAATATATAAATCTCTCACGTATGGAACAACGCCGAGCACCGGCACGCCGGTATACTGCTCAAACCAATCCAATCCAGGCTGTAAAAGCGAGCGGTCGCCGCGAAACTTATTAATAATCACACCGATGACGCGCTTTCGGTCCTCTTCGTCTAAAAGCTGCAACGTCCCTACTAAACTCGCAAACACGCCGCCGCGTTCGATGTCGCCAATTAAAACAACCGGCGCATTGGCCATGCGGGCAACACGCATATTGACAAGTTCCCGGTCATTGAGATTAATTTCCGCTGGGCTTCCTGCTCCTTCGATGACAAGCCGTTCATATTGGCTCATGAGCGCCTTTAGCGAGTGCTCAATCACTTGCAGGCCGATATGAAAAAACTCCGTCCGATACGCACTTGCTTTCATATTCGCATACGGACGTCCGTGCACAACGATTTGCGATTCGTTTTCGCGGCTCGGTTTAATTAAAATTGGATTCATATCGGTCGTCGCAACAATCCCGGCTGCTTCCGCTTGAATCCCTTGGGCGCGGCCGATCTCTTTGCCATCGATCGTCACATACGAATTGAGCGACATGTTTTGCGATTTAAACGGTGCAGTTTTCCAGCCGGATTGGGCAAAAATGCGGCAAAATGCGGTCGTAATCACGCTTTTTCCCGCGTCAGAATGTGTTCCTTGAAACATAATCGGCAGCGCTTTACCCATCATTCTTCACCTGCTCGCATCGTGCAAGCCACCGTTCAACCATTGGCGGACATGACGGAAAATAAAAATGAACATATCCAGCGATCAAATTTTTTTTCATATAGCCATCCTTTTTCGTGCCGCGCAATCCTCTCGTTTCATAGGCAAAATTAGTTGGCTCCGCATGAGTAAACGTCGAATAATGAAATTCGTGCCCTTTCGCCATTATACCATTTGGCAGCAAAAAATTCCCTTCCTCTCCTTTTACCTCGCGATAACCAAGCGCCGCTAACTTCGTATGCATGCGAACGTTTCCCGGAATAATGCCGACCATGTCGTAAAGGTGACCGTCTGTCGTTTCAATTCCTTCTGTTAAATACATAAACCCGCCGCATTCAGCAAGCGTTGGCAGTCCGCGGTCAATCGCTTGTTTGATCGATTGTTTCACATGTTCTTGCTTTGATAACTGTTCGGCGAATTCTTCTGGAAATCCCCCGCCGATATATAATCCGTGCACATCATCAGGAAGCAGCTCTCCAGCAAGCGGGGAAAAGAAAACAAGTTCGGCGCCGTACGCTTCCAACAGCTCTAAATTTTCCGGATAGTAAAAGTGAAATGCGGCATCTTTCGCCACTGCAATGCGCACATTGTACGTCCGGTCAACCGACAAAAATGAATGCTCAGCATCTAAATCGGGCGCTTCTGCCAATTGCCATAACGCCTCTAGATCGACGGTTTTGGTGATCCGTTCCCCTAACTGCATAAAAAAATCATCCAATTCGCCGCGCTCAATCGATGGAACAAGTCCTAAATGCCGTTCAGGAATCGATAGCTCCTCATCTTTTTGTAAAAAGCCGATGACAGGAATGCTGCATGCTTGTTCAACCGCTGCTTTAACTAAGCGAAAATGCCCTTCGCTCCCGACACGGTTGGCAATCACTCCCGCGATCTTCACACGCTCGTCCAATAATTGAAATCCGCGTACGACTGCCGCTGCGCTTCTGGCCATTCCGGAACAGTCGACAATGAGCAACACAGGGCTTTTTGTGATGACGCTTATTTCCGCTGTCGTTCCTTCATTCGTCGTTGCCTGTTTGCCGTCAAAAAGCCCCATCACTCCTTCGATGATCGCAATGTCCGCTCCTTCGCTCCCTTTTTCGCATACCGCTTTCACAACATCCTCTCCGCCCATCCAGCTATCCAAGTTGCGCGATGGGCGCCCTGTCACGGCAGTATGATATGTCGGATCGATATAATCCGGACCGCATTTAAATCCTTGCACGGTGTATCCTTTTTTCTTTAATGCGGCCATAAGCCCGATCGTTATGGTCGTCTTGCCGACGCCGCTTCCTGTCCCTGCGATGACGATTCTTCGCATTCTACTCCCCCTCATGTTTGAACAAAGCAACGGAAATGGTGACGTTGCCTGACTTTTTCTTAACAAGCGCAAGTTGTTTGGCACCGCTATACAATTTCGCCGCAGGCTCGCTGACGCCGTATGCCCCGGTATAACGAAAAACGGTTTCGGAAGGTTGCTCGATTTCGACGCGATTCAATTCCTTCGGTGTGTAATAAACAAATTCCCAGCCGTATTTTCGTACCACCTCGAGCAATCCTTCTTCATCTTTTTTCAAATCGATCGTGCATACCGCTTTGACGCTTTTCAGCGAAAACTGAAGCTCTTCTAACGTTTCAATGATGACCGTTTCGATTTCATCAGCGGACGTGCCGCGGTTGCAGCCAATACCAAGAACAATCACTTTCGGCCGGTACAAGACGCCATTTTGCAAAATCGCTTCTTCGTCTTTTGAAAGAAGGCGATGCGTCACGACGAGGGCGGCATCCGGTTTTGCCGCAAGCGCCGCGGCAATCGATGAATATAAACGAATATTCTCAGGCAGCGGCGTATTATAGTTCCACCAGTTCCGCTCGCCCGATTCTTGGACGATGGCCACATGTTGTTCGTTGACAACGGCGGCGCTTACCGGTGTCAATTTTTCATCGGATTCCCATACCCAGCCAAATGACCGTCCGAACAAATCAACGGCGATCGTCTTTTGCACATCGGACGCCGTTGTAATAACCGGATGCGCTTGTAATAGATGAGCGACTTGGCGCGTCAATTCGTTCGCTCCACCAAGATGGCCGGATAAGACGCTGATGACATGCTCGCCTTTATCATCAATGACAACAACCGCCGGGTCGGTTTTTTTATCCTTTAATAGTGGTGCAATCATGCGCACAACCGCTCCGAGCGAAATAATCAAAATCAGTCCACGATATGTAGCAAAAAGAGACGGCAACAAAAGCCGAACATTTCCTTCAAATAGACGAATGCCTTTTTCTTCTTCATCGCCTTTGGCAAACTTATTCGTATAGTATACGTGGGCGCCCGGAAGCTGTTCGCCAAGGCGGCGCGCAATATCGACCCCATGTTTCGTAATGGCAACGACAGCGTACATTCTTATCCCTCCCCTCGCCGATATCCGTGCGTAAACGTTTTATCATACAATTTCGAACGGTAGTTATGTTCTGTAATTGACCGATCAAGCGCCCATCCAGCAAGGATCAACGCATGTTGACGAATGCCGTTTGCGCGCATATCTTCATCAAGTGTTCCGACCGTTGAATGAACGATTTTTTGATCAGGCCATGTTGCTTTGTACACGACAACGACTGGCGTATCCTCACTCCACCCTGCTTCAAGCAGTGCTTTCGTTACTTTTTTTGTTAACGTGGCGCTTAAAAATAATGCCAACGTACAATGGTGTTTCGCCAATTCCTCGAGTTTTTCTTTTTCTGGAACAGGCGTCCGGCCTTCTGCACGCGTTAAAATAACCGTTTGGGTTAAATCGGGAACGGTAAGCTCAGCCTGCGCAACAGCGGCAGCGGCAAAGACCGAGCTGACGCCAGGGACGATTTCCACTCCGATTCCTTCTTTTTTTAGTAGAGCGATTTGCTCGAGTGTCGCTCCATAAATCGATGGATCACCGGTGTGAAGGCGCACTATTTTTTTTCCTCTTTTCACTCGTTCAACCATCATCGCAACAATTTGTTCTAAATGCATCCCCGCTGTTTGAAACACTTCTGCTTCCGGCTTGGCGTATTGCAATAAAGCGTCATTGACGAGCGAGTCGGTATAAAAAATCGCGTCAGCTTCTTGTAATAACGTCATTCCTTTTACTGTGATCAGTTGTGGATCTCCCGGACCGGCACCGACAATATACACCTTCATTTTCTCACCACCATGAGCGTTAAATATTCGAGCTCTGCTCCTTCAAGTTGTTCAACGTTCCAAATGATTTCTTCATTGGACGTTACTTTCGTCACAACAGCTGCGTTTTGCACTAAATCCAATTCACGCAGCAGCCGTAACACCATATCGATCACTTTCGCGACTTTCAAAAAGACAACGCAATCATGATCTTCCAACGCTTTTTTCATTGCCTCATAATCATCCCGCGCCGGAATGATCGCCACATGTTCATCACCGTCAGCAAGCGGTAGCTGCAGACGAGCCGCTGCTCCGTTAATCGATGAAATCCCTGGCACAATTTCAATCGGAACGTTTGGGTAGTGTTGCTGCATCGTTCGCATAAAATGAATAAATGTGCTATATAAGAGCGGATCTCCTTCCGTCACAAACGCGACATTTTTTCCCGATGAAAGATGCATCCATACGGCATTCACCGTTTCGTTCCATTTTTCCTGTAAAACCGTTTTGTCTTTCGTCATCGGGAAAACGAGACCGAGCATTTCTTTTTCGTCTGGCGAAAAATACGCTTCAACAATTTGTTGGGCGTAGCTTTTGCTGCCGCGCTGCTTTTTTGGATACGCAATCACATCTGCTTCTTTTAAGCGGCGAAACGCCTTCACCGTCAACAATTCCGGATCGCCCGGACCAACGCCGATACCATATAATGTCCCAATCATTCGCTTTCGTCCTTTCTGTACGCAGAAATAATATAAATCGGGTTTAATGCGTCAAAGCGCGTTAATTGTAAAATCGGTTTGCTTCTTGATAATTGAGCTAGTGTAATCTCCACATGAAAACCGCGTTTTTTAAGACCTTCAACCGCTTCATGCAATGTTTCGATCGTCACTGCATTGACAACGATGCGTCCGTTTGGCTTTAAGCGATGACAACAAACATCAAGAAGTCGATCCATTTCTCCAGACGTTCCGCCGATAAAAATGGCGTCAGGATCAGGAAATTCATGTAAATGGTCCGGCGCCCGACCGTGAACAAGCGTAAAATCGGTGCGAAATTTTTGCATATTTTTCCGGCAAATCTCGATATCATGTTCATTTTTTTCAATCGCAAATACTGCTCCCTCGCGCGCGATTTTCGCCGCTTCAATCGCCACCGAACCGGTGCATGTGCCGATATCCCAAACGATGCTCGTTTCCCGCAACTGAAGCGCGCTAATGCTTAAAATACGAATTTCTTTTTTCGTAATCAATCCTTTTTCCGGTTTGCGCTGAAAAAATTCATCATCGTCGATCCCGAGTGACCAAGTCGGACCAACTTTTACTTTTTGTAAAATGACTACATTTAATGGAAGAAACTCGGTCTCAGCCATCTCTTCCAATTCAAAAAAGCGGCAGCGTTCGTCTTTACTGCCAAGATTTTCTCCAACGAATGCGCGATATTCAGTTATCCCGTACGAAAGCAAATATTTCGCAATTTCATTCGGTGAATTCGTATCATCTGTTAAGATGGCTATTTTCTCCCGACCATCAATGCGCTGAGCAAGCCCCTTCATACTTCGGCCATGGACGCTAATAAATGTTGCATCTTGCCATTTTTCACCCATTTTCGCAAATGCCCACTGCACGGAGCTAACTGCCGGATACACTTCAATCGGGAGTTTGCGGGATAAATAGCTGCCGATGCCGTAAAACAACGGATCGCCGGAAGCTAAAATGACCGTTCGTTTCGCTTCATGACGCAATCGCTCGACAAGGGAAGAGAGACCGCCTTGAATGACGATTTTTTCTCCTTGATAATCTGGAAAAAATGATAAATGGCGCTCTCCCCCTATTAACAACTCACTTTCGTAAATCCAATGTTCATATAAAGAAGGCAAACTTTGTTTTCCATCGGCCCCAATGCCAATCAATTTAATCGGTTGCATCTTTTCGCACCGCCTTTCCTAAAAATTGACCGCTTAACGTATATAATGTTGTTTCGATGACGAGTCCGCCGCCAACCTCTTTTAATGCTGCAAGGCAGCAGTAATCACATAGCTTTTCAAAAAATAGCGTATTTCCTGCTTCTTGCATAAGATCGCCGACTTGTGAGGCCGTATTGGCTTCGCGAATCGAATGAATGAGCTCAGAGGAAGCACCCGCTTCTTCGGCAATCGCTGCTAAAAAGTGAAAATCAACAGGTGCGCTTTTGGAATGAACCATCATAATGCCTTGAGCGACTTTCGAAAATTTCCCCATCATCCCGACCATCGATACTGTTTTCATGCCGTGTTTTTTGCATTGTTTTAACGTAAAGCCGACAAAATCGCCCATTTCGATAAACGCTTCCTCTGGCAAATGAGCGTATTGTTTCATTGCGTATTTTTCGCTTCGGCCACCCGTTGTAATGACCACATGTTCACAGCCGGTCGCTTTAGCCACTTGTATCGCCCGAACGATGCTTGCGCGGTAGGCGGACGTCGAAAACGGAACGACGATGCCGCGCGTTCCTAAAATCGAGATGCCGCCGATAATACCAAGCCGGGCATTTAACGTTTTTTTCGCAATTTCAGCCCCGTTTGGAACGGAAATGACGATGCGCACACCGCGTTCAATTCCATATTGCTCCAGTATTTGATGCGCTACTTCCATCATCATTTTGCGTGGCACTGGATTGATTGCTGCTTCGCCAATCGGAACGGGAAGGCCTGGCTTTGTCACCCGTCCAACGCCTTCCCCGCCATCTAGTTCAACGTCCGTTCCATCGGTCCATGACACGGTCGCAACAATGGATGCTCCATGCGTTGCATCTGGGTCATCGCCGCCATCTTTCATTACGACAGCTGTTGCGGAATCAGCTTGAATATCGCATCGTTCTACTGAGAATGTCACCCATCGCCCAACCGGCAAATAGATCTTTGCTTCCGCTTGCGGAATGCCGGTAATGAGAGCCGTTAATGCCGCTTTCGTCGCGGCGGTTGCGCAAGCCCCTGTCGTATATCCTTCACGCAACTGTTTTTCTCCCATTGTCTACCCTCGCTCTGCTAAAATCGAAAGCGCATTAAGCGCCGCCACCGTAACGGTGCTTCCCCCTTTGCGGCCGATGTTCGTAATAAACGGAACATCCAATTTCGCCAGCTCTTCTTTCGATTCTGCCGCGGATACAAAACCGACCGGCAGGCCGATCACTAAACCGGGACGCGCTTCTCCTTCTTTAATTAAACGAATGAGTTCAAGCAGTGCCGTCGGCGCATTGCCGATCGCAAAAATGCCGCCTTCTGCTTCTTTGACAGCTTTTCTCATCGCCACGATGGCGCGTGTCGTGTTTAGCCTTTTTGCTTCTTCGATCACATCTGGATCGGAAATGTATACATGAACGCTTCCGCCAAATTTTTCGATACGTGTTTTATTCACACCGACTTGCACCATTTGCACATCGGCAACGACTTTTTTTCCAGAGCGAATCGCGCGAATGCCCGCTTCGATGGCGTTTGGATGAAACAGTAAGCTTTTGCCTAACTCAAAATCAGCCGATGCATGAATGACGCGCTGAACGATCGGATATTGTTCTTTCGTAAAATGGTGCTCCCCGATTTCTTCATCGATGATTTGAAAACTTTTTTCTTCAATTTGTTGCGGTTGAACAGTTATAGGACGAAACTCTGTACGAAAATCCACTAATAAAACCCCTTTCATTGATTAATCGATAATGGTACATGCTGGCGCAATGCAGCAATGACATCAGAAAATTCCGAATACACGGTTTGGTACTGAATCGTTGGACGACGAATGATCACCGTTTCAATTCCTAACTCTTCGGCAGCGGCAATTTTTTCATCGACAAACCCGACTTTGCCGCTTTCTTTCGTAATCAATAGCGTGACGCCAAAATGTTTGAAAAGCGCGATATCCAATTCTTTTGTAAACGGTCCTTGCATCGCGACGATATTTTCTTGCGGAAATTGCAGTTGTTCGCATTTTTCCATATTGTCTTTGCGCGGAAGCATGCGGGCAATGACGCGCACATCCGGTAAACCGAGCAATTTTTTTGCAAAAATATGCAGTGTTTTGCTTCCCGTTGTGAGCATCACAACCCCTTTTTTCTGCGCTGCGTATTCCGCTGCTTCTTCATAGCTGTCGACAAACGTTACATATTCGGAAGCGACTGGCGTTGCTTTTCGCTCGTAACGAATGTACGGAACGTTCGCATCAGCGGCGGCCTGCATCGCGTTTTTCGATGCTTCTTCCGCAAACGGATGGCTTGCGTCTACGACCGCCTTCGCTTTCTTTTGCTGAATGAGCTCTGTCAATTGCGCGGCTGTTAGCCTCCCGAGGTGTACCGATAAACCAGCATGCTGCAATTGTTCCGCCGCATGTTCGGTCACGACAGTCGCCATGACATGATACCCGGCCTTTTGAATTTCAAGTGCCAATTGGCGCGCATCGCTCGTTCCTGCTAAAACGATAATCATAACATCCTCCTTAATGATGATGGTGATGGTGGTGATGATGGTGTTCCGTCATATGAAGACGATATTGACATAAATCGCAGTTCATCGTGACGGTTTGGCCGAGCGCTTCTTCTAAACGGTCAAGCACGATCGTTTTCAGCTTCGGATGAAAGCCGAAATATCCGGCTAACGAAAACTGCACGTCCGGGTAGAGGCTATGAAACTCGTCCACTTTTCTTTCAAGCCTTTTAATCAACACACCAGTAAATAAAAAGTACGGCAAAATGACTACTTTTTTTGCTCCTAGCTTGATACAGCGTTCTACTCCCTCATCTAAAAGCGGATTTGTCACTCCCATAAACGCGGGCTCAACAAGCGAATAGTTTGTCCACTCCCAAAAGAGGCGGGAAATTTTATACAAATCGCTGTTCGCATCCGGATCGCTTCCACCGCGCCCAAGTAAAAGAACCGCTGTATTTGGATCAGGCGTTTCCACATGTTCGCCGATTTCTCGCAATCTTTCTTGTAAAATTGTAAATGTTTGTTCATGAATGCCGATCGGGCGGCCGTACGTAAATTTCACGTGCGGATAATGTCGCTTCGCTTCGTCAATCGCCGCTGGAATATGAAGCTTTGAATGGCCAGCCGGTAGCAAAATAAGCGGAATAACAACGACTTCATCGGCTCCTGCATCGACACAGCGCTTCATTCCTTCAAGCATCGTCGGCAAACCAAACTCTAAAAAGCATGTTTCCACATGAAAACGAACATCGATACTCGGACGGAGCTGTTCGACAAATTGAAATACTTGCTCGTTTCCTTCCGGATCACGGCTCCCGTGTCCGACAAATAAAATAGCTTTCACGTTATCTCTTCCCCCTCATTCCCCGCATGCGGGCACTTCAATCTTTGCTGTTGAATGTTCTTCTTGATAAACAAATCCTCCTACTTGCTTTTTACGTTGGAAAAACTTATAGAATCTCTCATTCGGATGTCCGTGTTCCTTATATTCTTGAATAATGCGAGTCACAATCGGCACGATTTCATGAGGCGGGATTCCTTCCGCCACGAGCTGTCCTGGATGGGCGTTCCGTCCGACCGTTTTCCCGCCTAAAAACAAGTCAAATGCTCCTTTTCGATAGACGATGCCGATATCTTCTCTCACTGCTCCGTAACATGCCATGCCGCAGCCGTTAAAGCCGAGTTTTAATTCTTTTGGCAGCGCGAGCCCGCTAAGCTGCTCATGCAGCTGCTCAGCGTACGGAATCGAATCTTTTTTCTCACCATCGCAAAAATCGCACGCTTTTACCGTCAATACATCGCCAATCGGAGCGATCATAAGATCGGCTTCTTTCAATCTAGCGATGATGCGGTCAGGGTCGGAAGTTGGTATTGCAAGCTTCAAGTAATGGTCTGGCGTGTACATCATCGTTCCTTGTTCCCCGACGATTTCAGCAAGCACCATCATTTGCTTCGGTGTAAACGTTTTGTTCGCTATTCCCGAACTGACGGCTATTTCTAAAATCGCTGGCGCCATCGTTAGCTGTTTGCGTTGCTGAATGGCGACTTTCTGCAATGCTTCCTCTGCTGTATCGCGAACATTCGCTTTTACTTGATCGAGCGCCCACGGCTCCGCTTCTTTGCGCAGGCGTTCATGCGGCTTTAGCGGTTGTTCAAGAGCATTTAACGTATATTTTCGCTGATAGCCGCGCGGGGTAATCATCAAGCCGTCGTGAACAAATGTCGACGAGTTGCCGATAATGACCGTTGTTAACATGCCGATGTCGTGCTCGAGCATATGCTCTAAATCGGTCAAAACAATTTGTTGCCGTTCGCGATAGGCGCTTTTCACTAGGCCAACAGGTGTTTTCGGTGAGCGGTAGCGCAAAAGAATACGTTGCGCTTCGACGATTTGCCGCGTTCGTCTGCCGCTTTTCGGATTGTAAAGAGCGATCACGAAATCAGCTGCTGCCGCTGCTTCGATGCGCTTTTCGATGAGCGCCCATGGCGTTAAATGGTCGCTTAAACTAATGGTACATGCATCATGCATAATCGGTGCGCCTAATAGCGCCGCACATGAATGAATCGCGGAAATGCCAGGAATGACTTCCACTTCGATTCCGCTATCTTTCGTCCATCCTTTTTCAATTAGTACTTCATAAATAAGACCTGCCATTCCGTATACGCCCGCATCCCCGCTTGAAATGACCGCTACTTTTTTTCCTCGTTCCGCCCACTTCACTGCTTCTTGCGCCCGGCTTACTTCTTCCGTCATGCCAGTGCTAATGATTGGTTTATCTCCGATCAAATCGGAAACAAGTTCCACATATGTCTTATAACCGATGACTATATCGCTTTCTTCAATGGCTTCCCGCGCCCGTTTTGTCATGTGGTCGACACTCCCTGGTCCGAATCCGATGACGAGCAATTTTCCGCTCATCTTACATGCCCCCTTTCCACGTTTCAATAATGATGGATACCCCTAACCATAAACTGTAAAAACTCGTTGCCGTCCCAAGAATAAAAAACAATGTTTCTCTCATTCTCGCTTTCATAAATCCCCATGATAAACAAAATGTCATCCCAATTGTCGCAATCAATAGACCAATGACAAATAAGGACAATTGCAACATCGCCGCGCTCATGTCCGCTTTCCCCGCTGCACGC
Organism: Anoxybacillus sp. J5B_2022; assembly: GCF_026847645.1. Taxonomy (GTDB): domain Bacteria; phylum Bacillota; class Bacilli; order Bacillales; family Anoxybacillaceae; genus Anoxybacteroides. The sequence continues at coordinate 9,125 of NZ_JAPSMC010000014.1, read as the reverse complement.
GTTAAAATAGCGAGCTGAGTCGGGCTTTCGACACCAATTCCATGAATAATGCCAATGATAAAGGCGCTGATCCAACCGAAGCGAAGCAATGAAACAGAGCGATTAGAACCGTTGTTTCTTTGCAAACGCCGAAGTATGGCATCGATTAATTCATGGAGCACTTTGATTCGGCTTTTTACTTCATTTTTGTAAAAGAGCGAAAAGAGCATCATCCCTCCGAGAACGACCAAAGTGCACCCTACTACTGCCTCTACCACACGGACAGCTTGGGCAGGAAGATGAAATCCGATAAAAATTGCGGTCAGCCCCATTAAAAATACGATCAGCCCGTGACCAAATGCATACATAATCCCTAACGACACTTGTTTTTTGCGATGCGACTCACTCCCTACCATATCAGCAATCGCCGCCACGTGATCGCTGTCCATTCCATGCCTCATTCCAAGAAAAATCGCTAACATGGCATACGTCATAAATTCCATTATTCCTCACCTCATTTTGAAATTCCAAGGGAAACATCTGTCATTTCTGAACGAACAAATCCTTTCATTTGTTCGTATTGATACGTGATCGCTTCCACTAGCGGCTGACCGTTCAGAAGATGTTGCTGGACAAGTTTTTTTCCGACTTCCGGGGTAATCCCCTTGTACCAAATGCCTTCTGGATACACGATGACAACGCACGCATCTTCGCAACGGCCGTTGCAGCGCGTCCGTGTTGTATGGACGTCGCTATGTAGTTCAAGCCGTGCAATTTCTTCACGAATGGCGCTCGTGACTTCCTCTCCCCCTTTTCGCATGCAGCTTCCGCCGTTGCAAATCAATACATGATGTTTCGTCCCTACTAAATTCCATGTGGCCATACAAACCCTCTCCTTTTTTCCAAAATAAAAAGCACCTCTATATGTAGAGGTGCAGAAAAATGCATACAAATGATCCAAAAAAGTATACGATTCCCCCGCACGTCTACCTATAATCCCGTAGGTATCCGTCCGAGCAAATAAGGCAGGTCTCCTGACTTAGGATCATCGCTTCATTGCGCCTTCCCGAAGTGTTCTTCAGTGACATGATTGCAATGAAACTCCCCATCACAGTGGCGGGTACCGTGACGGCTTTTCACCGTACTTCCCTTTTAAGCCTCTTCTCACATGAGAAAGGCACCTTACTTGCTTTTGACGATTTATTCAGTTTTTACGGAACAAGTTGTTCATTCACAATAATAAGATAAGTTTTGGAAAAGAGTCAACTATTTTTTATTTTTCAGAAAGTTTTGTTTGCGAAACAACGATGCCATCGCTGTCAGCATATACATAAGTGCCCGGCTCCCAGCGCACGCCGCCAAATTCAAGTACGGCATCGCGCAATCCTTTTCCTTCTTTTTTGCTTTTGACCGGACATGTACCAATGGCCATGACTCCAAGCGGCATCGCGGCGATTTCCGCCGAATCGCGAATGCAGCCGTTGATAATGACACCAGCAAGACCGCGCTCGCAAGCAATTTGTGCCAGACGGTCGCCAAGAAGCGCACAATTTCGCGATCCTTTTCCGTCGACGACTAAAACCGTCCCTGCTGGAACCGTTTCAAGCGCCTCGCGGACGAGCACATTATCTTCAAACACATCGACCGTAGCAATCGGTCCGGAAAACTCTTTTTTCCCTCCGTAAGAATGCAGAGGCAATTGACAAACTTGCAACTTTTCTAAAAATTGATCACATAAATCCGCCGTTTTCACAAAAATCTCCTTCCCCATTTTCTTTTCTATTATTATTATTTGATACGGATCGGCAAAATCCTGCTAAAATGTACGATTTTTTAAGTTTACATAACATTATTATCGTATAAAAATAACGTTACTCCTTGAAGAAGCAACGCTATTTTTTTGGAAACGAGAAAATCATCTTTTTCTCGTTGTCATCCCATACAAGATACGCATCAAACGTTTTTTCGCCTTTTTTAAATCCTTTGATTAAATCGGTTTTGCCGTGTTGCAACAGCTTTTTTACGTTCGTTTGCGATATTTTTTTCCCGAGAATCATTTTCGAAATCGTGAACGTACATTTCGTTTTGCCATAGTTGGTACAGCCGTAAAACTGCCCCTTGTCAATGACGGTACCGCCGCAATATTTGCATGTACCGACCGGTTTTCCGAGCGTTGCTTTTGACGTCGTCCGTTGAATCGAAGCGGTATCAAGACCGGTGAAATCCCATGCTTTCGACATTTCCAGCGCATCGGCAACGATTTTCGCCGATAATTTTTTGACTTGTTCCATAAACGCGGAAGCCGACGCCTTCCCTTCGCCAATTTCGCTTAAACGCTGTTCCCATTTCGCCGTCATTTCCGGTGACGCTAAAATTTTATCGCCGATCGCCTCGATCAATACTTTCGCCTTGTCGGTCGCATATACTTGATTTTTCTTGACCTCGATATACTTTCGTTCTTTCAGCATCGTAATAATGCCGGCCCGCGTTGCTTCCGTGCCGAGCCCTTCCGTTTTCGCCAGCACTTTTTCCAATTCTTCGTTTTCTAAAAACTTTCCTGCTGTTTTCATCAGCGTAATGAGTTGTCCTTCCGTATATCGCTTCGGCGGCTGCGTTTTTCCCTCTTTCACATGAACGTTTACGACATGTCCGTGCTCCCCTTCGGCAAGAGGCGGAAGAATCGCGGCATCGTCTTCATCACGCTGAACAATAATTTTTCGCCACCCTTCTTGAATTTGCTGTTTTCCTTTTGAAATAAATGTCGCCCGTCCATCGACAAGCGTCGTCACCGTCGTGTAATCAAAAATAGCATCTTCATGATGCGCCGCAAGTAAACGCTTGACGACTAAGTCATAAATGTTGCGCTCGTCGGCAGATAATTTTTCTGGATCGACCACTTGTTCCGTCGGGATAATCGCATAATGGTCGGTTACTTTCTTTTCGTTAACATAACGTTTATTATGTAAAATTGTTTTAGTTGGCAGCGGGAAAAACGGCTGGTATGCTGGAAATTGGCTTAATTTTTGCAAAATCTCGGGAAATGTTTCCGCTTCTCCCTTTGTCACATAGTTCGAATCCGACCGCGGGTACGATACGATTCCTTTTTGGTATAACTTTTGCAAAATATCCAACGTCTTTTTCGGCGAAAATTGGTACAGCTTGTTCGCCGTTGCTTGAAGCGAAGATAAATTAAATAAAAGCGGCGGCTGAAATACTTTTCGCTCTGTTTTCACTTCGCTCACTTCTGCCTGCTTTTGTTCACAAAACGCGGCGATTTTTTTCGCCAATTCTGGATCGTTGACCCGCGACTCATCATCTTTTACCCATTTGCCCTCATAGCGCTTGCCCCCGATATCGAACGTCGCCATTACTTCCCAAAACGGCTCCGGCTGAAATCGTTCAATTTCCTTTTCCCGCTTCACAATCAACGCCAATGTCGGCGTTTGCACCCGTCCGGCGGAAAAGACGTCGTTCATGCCTTTTTGTTTTAATAAAATGCTATAAACGCGCGAGGCGTTCATGCCGACGAGCCAATCGGCGCACGCGCGCGCATACGCTTCTTCATATAAAGGACGCGTTTCTTTCTCCTCTAAAAGCGTTCGAAACCCCTCTTCGATCGCCTTTGGTGTCAACGACGAAATCCAAAGCCGTTTCATTGGCTTTTTCACACCGCTCATATGGATAATGTTGCGAACAATTAATTCCCCTTCTCTTCCGGCATCTCCGGCATGAATAATTTCCGTCACTTCCGGTTTTCGAAGTAACTCTTTCACAATATGAAATTGCTTTGCTTTCGCTTTTTCGACTTCATATTGAAAGCGATCAGGAATAATCGGCAACGTTTCAAGCTTCCACTGCTTCCATTCCGGACGGTACCGTTCAGGAGGCGCGAGCTGCAAAAGATGCCCCACCGCCCATGTCATGTACGCCCCTTTTGGAAAAAGCTCATTCGGAAAAATTTCGATATAACCTTGATGCTTTTTTGTTTGAAAAATCGACGCCAACGTCGCGCCTTGATCCGGCTTTTCCGCGATAATGACTTTCATCTATTTTTTCTTCCTTTCATAAACATGATCATTTTGTGCATACTACCTGTACAATAGAAAAATAAGGAAAGGAGCTGCCACATGAAACGATTATGTTCCATCGCTCTTGCGCTATCGATCATCTTGCCTAGCGAAACGAAAGCGGCAGAAATAAAAAACGATTCGGTATACACATGGAATCTTGCTGACATTTACCCTTCCGAGCACGATTTTAATCAAGATTATAAGCTCGTGGCGAACATGCTGCCGCTATTATCATCGTATCAAGGAAAGCTAAAGAAAGAAAGCACTGTCGCTCAACTATTTGCCACACACGAACAAGTAGCGCGCAAACTCGAAAAACTATCACTGTATGCCCAGCTGCAACAAGACTTAGACATTGAAGACAAACAAGCGGCACGTTTAAAAGCAAAAGTTGAAACGCTCGCTGCCGATTACGCCACAGCGACCGCTTTTATCGAACCAGAACTTTTATCGCTTCCAAAAGAAACGCTAGTGAAATGGCAAAAAAGCAAGCAATTAAAGCCGTATGCTCGCTATTTTGCCGAACTACTAGAACGAAAGCAACATACATTATCGAAAAAAGAAGAACAACTACTCGCTAAGCTTTCACCGCTCGCTGATGAGGCAGAAAACATTTATAACCATGCTGCGCGCGGCGATTACACTCCGCCAACGATGAAAGATGCGGACGGAAAAGCGGTATCTTTGACCGGAGGAAACTTTTTAAGAGCGTTGGAACATCCTAACCGCGCGTATCGCAAACAAGTGTTTCAAACATTTTTTAACAGCTTTGAAAGGATACAAAACACGGCGGCCGCCACATTATACGCCTCTGTAAAAGCAGACGAACTATACGCAAAAGCGCGGCGGTACAACTCTGGCCTTGAGGCGGCGCTCGCTGCCGATGACGTGCCAAAACAAGTATTTGACAATTTGCTTTCCACCGTCAACGATCGATTGCCGTCGCTGCATCGCTATATCGAACTGAGAAAAAAGGCGTTACAACTGGAACAAGTTCATAGCTACGATTTATATGTTCCGCTTATATCGCCATCTGTCGCGAACAACATGAAATTTCCGATCGAAAAAGCGCAAGCGCTTATTCTGGAAGGATTAAAACCGCTAGGAAACGAATATGTAAAACAAGTCCAATATGCTTTTCACCATCGCTGGCTTGACGTTTATCCGCGTCCAAAAAAATATACAGGCGGGTATAATACAGGCGCGTATGATACGCACCCGTTCGTTTTATTAAACTACGATCAATCGCTAGATGAAGTGCTGACGATTGCCCACGAAATCGGCCATGCGATGAACTCCGTCTTTACAAATAAAACGCAGCCGTACCATTATTCCGGCCAGTCGATCTTTACCGCCGAAGTCGCCTCAACAGCGAACGAATGGCTCATGATGGAGTACTTACTGCAACAGGCGAAAACAGATGAAGAAAAACTGTACTTACTGAACCAACAAATCGACCAAATTCGTGGCGCATTATATACGCAAGTGATGTATTCCGAATTTGAACAGGCCATTCACGAGAAAGTGCGCAACGGGGAAAGTTTAACTGCGGAAGAACTGAATAAGATGTGGCTTCGCTTGCTGAAAAAATATTACGGACCTGCGTATGCCGTCGATTCGGAAACAGCGCTCGGCTGGCTGCGCATCCCTCACTTTTACGATGCGTTTTACGTCTACAAATATGCAACATCTTTGGCTGCATCATTCGAACTCGTGAAACAAATAAAAGAAGATCGATCCGGCACAGCGACGAAACGTTATTTGCAGTTTTTAAGCTCCGGCACATCTGATGATCCGATTCCGTTATTGAAAAAAGCCGGAGTCGATATGATGTCACCGAAGCCGCTCAACAACCTTCTCACCTACTTCGACTCGCTCGTTGACGAAATGGAACAACTTTTACGCAAACAAAGGAAACTGTAGCATTTTCTGTGAACGGACTTTTTAGCTGTGCTATAATATTGTATGACACAAGGATCATGCCACTCGCACGATTGATTTCAAGTAGCTATTTCTAAAGTTTTTGTAGCAAATATCAGGCGTGTTGATTAACCAATAAAAACCAGTTGACATCGCTCTATTCCTATCTTTTCTGCCGTTGTCGAACAATGGACGCTTTGCGGACAAATGACATTTGCCCGCCGGCGTTCTTGTTCGAGGGCAAAGGCAGAAAAGCTTGTGTTCGGCCATATAATTCTATGTTTTTTAATAAAATAATGAGTAATCAACACCCGTGAGCAAACCTCTTTAAAAGTTTTGGCATGACCAAACACAATGACAATATTCTATATGGATGTGGTATGTATGCGCAATATGTCATTAGATGAAGTGAAACGCCTGTTAGGAGACGTAGGACGGACAGTTGATTATGCGGTCGGTAAATTTCGTGCCCAAACAAAAGAGGAAGGATGGGATATGAAACGAAGACGCCCTAGAGATGAGGATGAAATTCGTGCGCTAAATCGCATTTGTCGGCAAAAAATTCAGAGGGCGATAAAAAACGGAGACATAACATATGATCCAGAAAGCAGGGTGTTTATCATTGCAAAATATTGCAAAAGCAAGGAAGGAACTTGTCAATTTAAAGCATAAAAACAAATTCGAAAAAATGATTGAAGCAGCGGCCATTATTACCGAAATAATGGAACAAGAAAAGCTAAAGCCAATTATCGTAGGCGGACTTTCTGTTGAAATCTATACACTGCAAGAATACACGACACAAGATATTGATTTTGTCCTTAGCGGCAGCGAAAAGGCAGACAAAATTTTGCTCGATCTAGGCTTTGAAAAAGAAGGGCGATATTGGGTTCATCCAGACATCGGGCTAGCCATCGAAATCCCTGATCGTACTTTAGCTGGGGACTATAACAAAGTAACGGTCTTTCCTATTGGTCAACGAAAAGTGTATGTGATTGGAATTGAAGATATTATTTTAGATCGTCTTCGTGCAGCTGTGCATTGGAAAAGCGGGGTCGATCGCGAATGGGGCTATCGCCTGCTTTATACGTATTTTGAAAAAATCGACCTTGACTACTTATACAACCATACTGAAACACTCACCGAAAAAACAGAATTACAGATATGGATAAAAAAGGTCCAAAACGAAAAAGAATAACTACCATATCTTAAACGGTCAAATACGCTGCTTCCCTTAGCAAGAAGCAGCGTGCTTTTTTACCCTATATGTCTTTTTTTTGCTACTTTCACCGATTTCAACTGCATTCGCAAAATCAATGATTGAATGATCGAAAAGCACCCGCCGACGACCCAATAGAGCGATAAAGCGGACGGAACAGAGCTTGCCCCCATAAAAATCATGAGCGGCATAATATAGATCATCATCGCCATTTGCGGCATTTGCTGATCTGTCATGGATGGCGACAGCTTCATTGAAATAAACGTCGTCACCGCCGCTAAAACCGGCAAAATAAAATATGGGTCACGATGACCGAGCTCCACCCATAAAAACGAATGCGTCGTAATTTCTTCCGTACGCCGAATGGCGTAATAAAGCGCCATAAAAATCGGCATTTGAATGAGCGCCGGTAAGCAGCCGCTCACCGGATTTACCCCATGCTTCTGATACAGCTGCATCATTTCTTGCTGTAGCTTTTGTTGTGTTTCCATATCTTTGCCTTTATACTTTTCTTGCAACTTTTGCATTTCTGGACGAAGTTTTTGCATCGCCAGCGACGCTTTGAACTGCTTTAACATTAACGGTAATAACGCAAAGCGAACGATTAGCGTCACAGCAATAATCGCTAACCCGTAGTTTCCGCCAAATCCGCTTCCGAGCATCAAAAGCAATTTTGACATCGGATAAACAAAATAATGATCCCATATTCCTTGGCTATGTTCATTAATCGGTGCATTGTTACTGCAACCGCTTAACAGCGCTGCCAGCGTGAGTAAAACGAAAACCCATTTTTTCTTCATATTGATCCTCCTTGTTTGTTCAATGACTGATGAAACGAACAAGGAGCGGCCTTCCTTCCTCATCGGAAACGTTCGATCGTTCCCGCACAGGGATTTTCCGTTGTTGCGATGTAAACAAGCGATAAATTGGAAACAATACAACGCAATCGTATTGATGATGATCAAATCGTTTGACATCATAAAACGTAACGTGGCCAAGAAATGCTTTATTTTTTCTATATTGATTCATGTAGCATTTCATCGCTACGAAAAACGCACTAAACAAAAATAAATACGGCAATAAATCGAAGGGCGTTTCCATCAGCCCCACCTCTCTTCATTCAACTTACATACATAAACATAACAGATTCCACTGACAAAGAAAAGAAGAATTTATCCACTCACATCCATTGGCGCAGCAGTAATAGAAACGATCGCCACCATTCATAAAACAAATGATATTGGCTTCCTATGTAAATCAACAGCGCAAACGCTCCGTAAAACAACACGGTTTCTAACGCACTTCCCGTTCGATAGAGCGGAATTTTATAACGTTTTGTTTGAAACGGCCATAAAAGCGGCACTCCTTGAACCGACAAAAAGTCCTCGATAATATGAAACAAATATCCTAACACCAATCCGATCGAAAATGTAGAAGACGATTCAACCGTCACAATGAAAGCAATGACTGCCCATACAAACAGCGAATGCGTCATGCCCCGATGACCAAACGCTTCCTTCACTTTATGAGACATTCCGAGCGAACGCCGTCCGACATACGACTTCGGCTCATCAATATCCGGAAGCAAGCTCCCTATTACCACTCCTGCCGTATAGCTCGCGGTAAACGGCAAGGATGTATATGATGCTACCGCCGCCCCAATACAGAGCGACGTGATAATGTGAGTATGATAACGCAATTTGGATCACCTGCAAACGTAATGATTTTTGTTTATTATATCACAAAAGGAATGTTTGTTCGTTTTTTTAACATTGTTTAACCCGTGGTGCTAGATAAAATCGAGTAAGCATAAAAATAGCCCTTGCTTGTGGATCTCCTGTAGAATGAAAGTGTTATCCAACATTCGAAAGGAGAATCCCCATGCAAGAGCGCTTTCATTTTACTACAGATCAAGCAAAGATTCAAAAACAATATGCAGT
>NZ_JAPSMC010000139.1 GCF_026847645.1 Anoxybacillus sp. J5B_2022 | reverse complement strand
GGGACGAACACATTTTATACGAATGGACGCAGGAGATTTGTGAATATCGGTTGCATGTGTATTTTGAGAGGAGAGGTGAAGGGAAACGTTGAAGACTCCTTTCTGGGCGAAAGTTTTTTGAGAATATATTTGCAATGAAAAGGGGATGAAGCGTTCATGCCTTCGATTTATGAAAGACTACGCTGTCCAATTTGTGCGAGAAAATTCAAACGCCAAGACAAAGTCGTCCTCGATATGATCAACACGGTCATCCATCAAGAATGTTACCATACGTACACCGAAAAACCGTTGCTTCCAATAAAAGACGAAGGATCGTTTCGGAAAATGGTGGCGACGTATGAGTTTTTTTGGGATGATTAACATAGGGCGTTTTCCATCAAAATACGGAGCTCTCTAACATTATGTAGCGGTCATAGCAAACAAATGGAAACATGGGCGTGGTGACCGTAGCTTGGCACTTGTTTTTGATTGCCTACTCCTACCCATGTCATACGAAGCGCTTGATACGCGCGAACATGCGTCTCATCGACATCAAGCAGAACCATTTCCTCCGTGATTAGTTTTTTTTATAAACTCGAGTTCTTTTTCAAAAGCAGCTTGAAGCACTGGATCGCCTTTGACGAGCGTATACGTCGGGCGTGTCCATGACAAGCAAAGACGATGCAATAACTTACGAATGCCTTCACGTGACATCGAAACGCCATAGGTATGTTGGATGTAAGATTGCAACAGGCGTGTGTTCCATGACGAAGTAATGCCAAAGCCGACCTCCACAGGGGTGGTGGTTAACACGAGTTGTCTGATTTCTTGTTGTTGTTCTTTCGTAAGAAATGGCACGCGACCAGGTGGCAAGCGCCGATCAAGTAAACAATCGAGCCCTCCTTCATTAAACCGTGCGACGTAGAGAGCAACCGATTGACGGCATAGATGGACCATTTTTGCGACATCTTTTCCGAGATACCCTTCCATGACGAGGCGAACGGAGGTGACCCGAGCACGAAGAGAAGCATCTTTGATTTTCCGTTCTTGTTTCCGAAGTGTTCGAGGTGTCCAGCCGTGATCATTTGTAATTTTAAGACGTTTCATGTTATTTCCGCTCCTTTTATACATGGGTATGTAGGAGCAGTATAACCATGGAAAAGGGTGTTCATACAGAAGTCATTACTTTAAAGTGCATGTATATAGATAAACAGTTAAAGCATGTTTAATCGCCCTCCCCCTATGTATCAAAGGAGGAGGCAATTCATTTATGTAACGATTATCAAAATTAGGTAAAAATTAAGATACCAAACTATTTTGCACCTTTATATGGAATTATAGTATAATAATTGGTGATCATGATAAAGAGGGGGGTAATGTCAATTTTGCAGAAATCAATTTCCGAAAATACAGTGGAGAAGTTTTTGAGTTTTGAAGATACAAAGATAAGATTAAATATGTTTGAACAGAA
>NZ_JAPSMC010000138.1 GCF_026847645.1 Anoxybacillus sp. J5B_2022 | reverse complement strand
TCACGAAACTTACGCAAGGAAGCCCCTGCCTTTAGGCACGGGGAGGAATTGCACCTTACGCAAGTTCCGCCACCCCCTTTCCATAAGCATATCCGTCAAATCGCTGAATGACTTGGACATATCTATAATTTATTCCTTGTGCGATACGCTTTCCGTCCTTGCCTTTAATATCGAAACTTCCAGTCTTTCTACATGCGACTTCGCCAAACCAAACGCCTTGATATTTCCCTCTTGGGACAACAGCCTTAACCATGTCCCCTGTTTGAAAACCAAAGAAGAATTTTTGTCTTGCAAGATAACCTCTTGGGAAGCCATATCTATCTAGGTTTGTACGAGAGCGACTACCACGCCCTTTTGCCTTGATAAATAACACTTCTTTTGTTTTGAAATATAAGTGATTTGTTGTGCTTTCGCCTACACAACAAGCGTCAAAATAATGTGTTTTCGGCAAGTCTAAACGAATACGATTCATTTTTGTTCGTGCACCTGTTCCACACTCGACATCTAATCCTGTCTGCTTTAACACTTCATACGCTTTCCATCTTGTCGAGTTGATAGCACTTGCATCCTTTAATGATTCTTTGACTTGCTTTTGAATGTGCGGATACCCGAATTCTTCTGCTGTCTTACTTCCTTTGCGCTGATTACAGTCATGACAGGCAAGGCATAGGTTATCCACTCGGTCTGTTCCACCTCTCGATTTTGGAATGATATGCTCCACTTCAAGTGGAACATTTTCTTTTCCGCAATAACAACACTTCCGCCCAAACTTTTCAAGCAAATACTCCCGTACTTCATATCCTTGTAGCGTGCCTTGTTGATACTCTACACCATTGATTTCAGGATTTCGCATGAGTTGCGTGTCGAATTTGGCATTTTCGTATGATATATACCCAATGGGGCATAACTTCTTTAGGCGGTTAACCCATGTTTGGATATTTTGCACACCACTCTCTAGTGATGACGGCAACCACCCCTCCTTTCGCTTGCGGTTCAGAAAGCGTGGTTTTCTGTATCTTGTTTTTCGATTTCGTCTTGCTCGACGAAAAGCACGCCTTTTATCTATTCTTTCCTTGATGTCTGTGCGATGGTCAAGTTGCCCTAACCATACCACTTCTTGTCCTCGCAAAATCGCTAATCCTGTATGCCTGCTTCCATAGTCGATTTTTAGCCGATATGTTGCTTTAATTTCTGATTCGTCTACTGATTTTTTCAAAATGATGGTAAATGGAAATCGCCTGTAAATCGCCGCCTTCCCTTGTTTCAACAGCTTTCTCGCAACTGCTTCGTGACAAGGAGCAAGCGGACACTTATTTGTGTCTAACACAAAAACCATAGGGTATTCCCCTTTCCTCTGCATAAAGCAGGTCATATTCTCCTCGACCATGTTATAGATGCTTGTTATGTGCAAGACACTAGCGCTACCCACCACGCTTGTTTAACCTTGCACGACAGAGGAACGGGCTGGAGAAGCACCC
>NZ_JAPSMC010000137.1 GCF_026847645.1 Anoxybacillus sp. J5B_2022 | reverse complement strand
AGCTCTTTAAGCTATTTAAAAAAATTGCCGATTGATCGGCTAAAAATTGACCGTTCATTTGTCCAAAATATTCAAGAGGAAAAAGAAGCGGTTTTACCTGCCATTATTTCACTCGGGCATAATATTGGGGTGAAAGTGCTCGCAGAAGGGGTAGAAACGGAGCAAGAAGTTGCTTACTTGAAAGAAAAACAATGTGACGAAGTGCAAGGCTACTATTATGCTAAACCGCTTCCTTATCACGATTTAGTGAAATTTTTAGAGGAGCATAAAAAATGAGAAACCACGACCGTTAAAGGTGGATGGAAATGGATATCATTTGGAAAATTGCTGAAGAAAAAATACGCGAGGCGATGAAAAACGGTGAATTTGATGAATTGCCCGGCTTTGGGAAACCGATCGAAATCGACGATTTGTCACATATTCCGGAAGAGTTGCGCATCGGCTACTTGATGTTAAAAAATGCTGGCTACGTTTCTGAAGAAGTCAATTTGAAAAAAGAGCTGATGACAATAGAGGATTTGCTTCGTTGTTGTGAAGATGAAAAAGAAAAAGAACAATTAATGCGCAAACTGAATGAAAAATTAGTGCGTTGGAATGCGTTGATGAAGAAGCGAAATAAAACTAATTCGGTTGCATTGAGGGAGTATCAACAGAGAATTAATGATAAATTCAGATAATTATATTCAAAATTGGAGATTCGCATATACTAAAGCTTACTGTTTTAAACAGTAGGCTTTTTTATCAATTATCAGTTAAAGCAATTTGATTTATAAATGACCTGTCGAACAAACAAGGGGGATAAGTAAGAGATGAGCTATCCAATTATGTTAGATATGACGAATAAACAAGCCGTTGTCGTTGGTGGAGGAAAAGTGGCGGAACGAAAAATACGCGGTTTAAAAGAAGCAAATGCGAACGTTGTTGTCGTTGCTCCAGAGATAACAGAGTACATTCAACAGCTCGCTGATGAAGGGGCGCTCGTTTGGCGGAAAAAGTATTTTTCACCGGACGATGTGGAAGATGCGTTTTTAATTATTGCCGCAACGAATAACCGAGAAGTAAACAAAGCGGTGGCCCAAGCAGCCCAGCCATATCAGTTAATTAACGTTGTCGATACATCGGCACAATCTAACTTTTACGTGCCATCGATTGTAAGGCGCGGCAAGTTAACGATCGCTGTTTCAACAGAAGGGGCAAGTCCGACACTGGCGAAAAAAATAAGTCGGGAAATCGCCGAAATGTATGACGAAGACTATGGGAACTATATCGATTTTCTTTACGAGTGCCGGCAATACATTTTGCAGAATGTGGGTGACTCACACAAAAAACAGCAGCTCCTTCAAACCATCACCGATGAGGAGTTTCGAAAGAGTGCAAATTGGGAAAAGGAATTTCAGAAGTTGTTTGAGCAGGTTATGGGAGAATGATTCAATAAATTAGCACTAAAAGCAAATGCCTCCCTAAATTTGGGTACATATTCTCCC
>NZ_JAPSMC010000136.1 GCF_026847645.1 Anoxybacillus sp. J5B_2022 | reverse complement strand
ATTTTTCTACAATCTCCTCTTTTATTTTCTATATAAAACCATATTTTCCATCGAATCAACTAAAGAAGGGCACACGAACCCCCTTTCCCATTTTACACTTACTTAAAATGGTACTTAAAACAGTTTCTCCCTGTCCCTTCGTTTACGCCGCACAGACGAGGCTTCTCATCTTGTCCTCTTTCTTTTCGCGGATTCGACCAAGCGCTAATGCAAGCATCACACCCAGCACCATGCCACATCGCACCCTCATTTTCGAAAGCCCCCGAATCGTGTGCTGTTCCATCCCAAAGGACACATCTAATCGGCTATTCACTCGTTCGACCGCCGTTCGCTTCGCATAAAGCGTTTCCCATTTCCGGCTGGAGCGATCGATCGGAGTAAACACTCGTCGATCTTCCTCCAAACGAATGCGGATCCCTTTGCCGACTGGACATTGCTTCTGCCCTTTGCACGTGATGCCATATACTTTTGCTGGACACAGCTTTTTTAATGTATTCCGGTCTTTTTCAAACCCTCCATTGGCCATTTCTCGTTCTTTCCCTGTTTCTGGACAAACACAATACACCGTCCCTTTGTAGTTGTACACGACATTCGTTTGGCCACTTACCACTTTCGTCGCTTCCCCGTCTTTCCACATGTTTCGAATATCGATGACCGGTTTGACACCATACTCCTCCCACAGTTCTTCGATGAGTTTCGTATCATCGTACCCTTTGTCTGCCAAACACGTTTCTGCCTCTTCGATTCGTTTCGGCATCGTTTCCTTCATGTCCTTCCACATTCGTCGCCCTTCCACCACATCCGGTGTGGACGCTTTCGTCACCGAATAAAACACGGGGAGTTCATGGATCGCATCCACGATCAGATGAAGCTTATACCCAAACCATCTCACGATCTTTTCCCATGGGGTCCCATCTTCTTTTTTCCCTCGATAGACCTTCTTTCCATAATCTGCATCGACGTCTCGCCGTCCATCTCGTTTTTGGCGGCGGTTTTTTCGAGTCGCAAACGACGCGATCGCTTTACTGTCCATCGCTAAGTGCTTGCCAAACTCCGGCAGTTCTTCGCTGATTTCCTCCACGAGCCGAACAAACATCTCGTGGATCGCTTTCTCCTCTTTCAAAAGCAACACCATAAACCGACTGTAGGCGGAGGAAGTCGGAACCTTCGTTAGCCCGCATACCATTCGGAGTTGGGCGTTGCGTGACAACTCTCGACGCAAGCTTTCGATGGACGGGTGTTGAAACACAATCCCTGCTAAAAGCGAGTTCCACATCCCACGAATGGGATAGTCATCCCGCCCGTTTTTCCGCCGCTTTTCGAGCTTTTGCATAAGGGATTCATCGGGCATCGTTTCGATCACGAGTTGAAGTCGTTTTAAATCGCCTAATTCTTCAATTTCACTCCACACAAATAGGCTTGGTTGTGGTATAATAGCCATGGTAGGGAACCTCCTTTGGAATGGGTTTTGGTTGACTTCATTTTATCATAGGACAGGATTCCCTGCCTTTTTTATTTGGGGTGAATTTTTGCTTTGACACAAAGAT
>NZ_JAPSMC010000135.1 GCF_026847645.1 Anoxybacillus sp. J5B_2022 | reverse complement strand
GGGAAACATACCCTGTGCTTCAAGAAACGAACGGCTGGGTAAATTTGCGGCTGTCAGCAAAAGACACCGGCTGGGTTACCCGACAATACATCGCCGAAACAACGGTGCAAATGAAAGCGGCTGTCAATCAGCTTCGTGTCCGCACCGCCCCGAGTACGCAAGCAAAAATCATTGGCTATTTACAGCGCGGACAAACCGTTCAAGTCACCGATCGAAACGGCAAATGGCTGAAAGTAAAACAAAATACGCAAACGGGTTGGATCGCTTCTGATTATCTCGTTCCGGTGTCTTCGAACGCCACAAATCCAGTACCACCTGCCATACAGACGAAAACGGGAACGGTCGCTGTCGATAGCTTGAACGTACGGGCAGAACCGTCTTTGCAAGCAAATGTCATTCAAAAGCTAACGTATGGGCAAGAAGTGCGCATCGTTGGTGAAACGACCGATTGGTATCAAATAAACATAAACGGCGCTGCGACTGGATGGGTATACCGTACATACATTATGACCGCTTCTTATTCGATTCAAGTGTTAGAAGACGGGACAAACGTCCGCACCGCTCCATCGCTGACAGCAGACGTGCGAAAAGTGGCAAATAAAGGAGAACAGTTTCACGTTCTTGCGAAAGAAGGGACATGGTATAAAATAGAACTTCCAGGGGGAACGAGCGGCTATATTGCCGAATGGGTCGTTTCGGTCGTACGCAACCAAGCAAACAATGGAACAAATGGAACGATTGAAAAGAAAATCATCGTCATCGATCCAGGCCATGGAGGTAAAGATAGCGGCACTATCGGAAGCGATGGCACAATGGAAAAGACGTTGACGCTCAACACCGCGCTGCGGCTAAAACAGGAACTAGAAAAAACAGGCGCCGTTGTTTACCTTACGCGAACGGGTGACACATACCTTACGCTGCAAGAGCGCGTCCGTATCGCCCATCAATCGCATGCCGATGCGTTTATTAGCATTCATTACGACAGTTCGCCAACGCTAGCTAGTGGCATGACTGTCTATTACTATGACCAACAAAGCGACTATCCGCTTGCGTTATCACTCGATCCATTCTTTTCTAATGGGCTATCTATTCCATACCGCGGCGTTCGATTCGGTGATTTTCATGTCGTTCGTGAAACAACAACACCATCGGTCTTATTAGAGCTCGGATACGTCAACAATCCAACGGAATTAACCATCATTCGTTCCGACGCTTACCAACAGCAAGTAGTCACCGCCATCATCAACGGGCTACAGCGCTACTTTAGCCAATAGAAGCAGTAAATTCGACTAGTCGGGTATAATCACGTGGAGGCAAGCGATATACTTGCCTCCGACTGTAAGAAAAGCGTAAAGCGCCCGCCTGTCGGCGAAGATCGCATAAGCCCCACCGAGGAGGCTCTCGAACCAAGCATGGCTTGGTTCTGCGTGGGTAAGCTCAATGAAGCCAATCAATGTGCCGCCGAAAGAAGGGGCGGAGCGATTCAAGCCGATGGCGCTTGGAGCTAGACAGCGCTCCACCTAATCGTAAAATTTTATACTTTCTTGCCTTTTGAAAAAAAAA
>NZ_JAPSMC010000133.1 GCF_026847645.1 Anoxybacillus sp. J5B_2022 | reverse complement strand
CTTCATATAAAATCGGTACAGGGAATAGCACTTGGAAGATTTATTGGTACTCTGGAACTGTCAATTATCATTTTTATGTGGATATTAATATTGGTAGTACTGGGTTAGCCACAATAACACGAGCTTATAATGGATGGTATTTTATAACTCCGCCTTACACTGTTAAAAAAGATTGGGTCTCTATTCTTAGAAAAACAGAAACATATACTTTGCCCGCTGAAGCTAGATATCATCTAACCCTTAATAGCATTTGGGGTGGAGAATGGACTATTTATTTATATGCTCGTGTGAAGGATCAAACATTGTATACCGGTACCAATTAACAAAAAGGAGAATGGGACATGCTGACCACCATTACGTCTATTTTAGGCTACCTTTTTATAGGTGTCGTTATTTTAGCTGTTTTTATGGTTGTTAAATTCGTGAGAAAACGGTAAAAAATTAGAAGACTGATAATAAAAGAAAAACGCCGTTCATAAATCGAAAAAGTTCCCAAAACACGGCGTTTCCAAAAACCTCCCCTGGGAACGAAACGTCCGAAGGCTCTAACAAGACGGTCGCCGCCCTTTATGAGGGATTTGACGCCATTGCGGGCGGCGACGTTCGCTCTAGCCAGGGGGCATCCGACTTACTGCTTCACCTTTTTAATCGTCTCGACCGGCAGCCCGGTCAGTTCGTGGATCGTGTCGACATCGTACCCTTTCGCCAGCATTCTCTTCACCACGTCGAGCTTCCCTTCCTCGATCCCTTGTTGGCGTCCTTGCTTCATCCCCTGTTCGATTCCTTGTTGGATTCCCTTTTCCATCCCCCGCTGTTCGTATGAGACAATGAGCTCCATCACACGCTTCGCTTCCTTCGTTTCCATTTGGCTCACCTCGTTTCGCAGTTTCGCTTCCTCCTCTTCGGATAGCCGCAAATACGTCTCGAAAAAACCGAACAACAGCCGCTGTTTCGCCTCATCGAGCTCGAGGCGGACGAGCATGCGCAAAAACTCCTTTTTCACTTCGACTTTCTCATCTTCATTATACCCCATTTTGCTTAGCAAAGCGGCGGCGACGGGATTGTCTTGATGAATATACTGACGCCACGGCTGTTTGCGCAGCTTCACCGTTAAAAGGCGAACAGTGCCTGGCACTGTTCGATCAAAAACAAGTCCGGGCTACGGTCACCACGCTCAGGTGTCCATTTTTGTCGCAGTCGACGTGCAACAAGGGGACGTCGTATTTCATCGTGCTTCATGACGTTTCTAGACTTTTTACATCTGTTGAAAGAGAAATATGCGAATCGATTCATCGTGCTTGTGTTGGACAACGTGCGTATTCATCATGCCAAGATGGTGCGAGCGTTCCTTGATAGTGAAAAAGGTACTACTTTTCACTTTATCTTTTTGCCACCGTATTCCCCACAGTTAAACCCTATTGAACGGCTATGGAAGTGGCTAAAAGATGAAGTCATTGCCAACGTCTTGCATAGAGATCAAAAAGACATCGCCCAGTCGATTACTCGGTTTGAACAGCACGTCTTACAGCACCCAGATGAGGTGTTACGCCGCATCGGGTGTGCTGCGTGAATCAGAGGTTAAAATGTCAATTTGGATGTATATATCAATTGTTTGGGATTGCACTCACCATTTGCGAATATCCCCTACTTCTTCACTTTCTAGGATCTTGATTCCTTGTTCATTAAC
>NZ_JAPSMC010000132.1 GCF_026847645.1 Anoxybacillus sp. J5B_2022 | reverse complement strand
GCGCTCAACTAGCACCACGGGTATATAGGTGAATGATTATCGTTGTCGTAATGTAATATTAATTAGTTGAAAAACCAAGTTTGATTTATATAGCACCACGGGTTTTATGTTAGTAAATTTGCTCAAGTACAGATACGTAGGGAATTATCAATCAGAACTTTAATCTCTTTTGTTCTTTTCATTTAAAATTTTATCTATTTTTTCAGTTAATCTAGAGCTATCTATAGCTCTTCTAACTGCTGTTTCAATTATTACATATAAAACTAACCCTGAAAGAAGACACCAAAATATTAGTAACCCCAAAGATACTTTCACAATCTTCCCCCCAAAACAGATGTTTATCATATTATAACACATAGTTATATTGATGATGTATAAAATTTTGTGTAAAGCATTTTACTAGACCAAAAGAAAAAGGTAGGGTATTCTCTGATTGAACCCAAACATTCCAGAGAAAGGAGAACCCTACCTATGTCTAAAAGTATACCGAATGTAGACTGTGCAAATCAACTGGAAAGTGTGATTCGTCAGTTTGTAAAGGAAAAATTAGAACTGATCATGCGGGAAGAAATGAAAAATTTCCTCGAAATCGAACAGGCCGGAACATCGAATATGAGAAACGGCTACTATCAACGAAATCTAGATACGCAATATGGCCGAATTGAAGGCCTTTTGGTCCCAAGAGATCGAAATGGGGAATTTCAAACGCAGCTGTTTGCCCCTTACCAACGTCATACTGGTTGGCTCGAGGAAGCCGTCATCAAAATGTATCAAAGTGGCATGAGTACGAGGGAAATTGGCAAGTTTATCGAACGAATTTTAGGAAATGCCTATTCTCCAACGACAATCAGTCGTATTACCGATGTCGTGAAGGAAGACATCGAGAAATGGCACAATCGTCCTCTACATCAGCGTTATTCGGTTTTATATTTGGATGGTTTATACGTAAAACTTCGTCGCGAAACCGTGGAGAAAGAAGTCATTTATGTGGTGTTAGGGGTGAACGAAGAAGGATATCGCGAAATTCTTGATTTCTTTGTGGGAGGACAAGAAAGTGCCTATGTATGGCAAGAAATTCTTCAAAACCTCTACCAAAGAGGCGTCAAGGAAGTGCTTCTGGGCGTATTCGATGGTCTTCCGGGGCTGGAGGAAGCTTTTCGCTCGGTTTATCCGAAAGCCGATGTGCAGCGTTGTGTCGTTCACAAAGTACGTAATACCTTACATCGTGTTCGGAAAAAAGATCAATTTGAAGTGGCAGAGGATCTCAAACTGATTTATCGCGCGCCGAATAAGGAGATGGCGTTACAAATGTTTCAACAGTTTGAGTCGAAATGGTCCAGCAAGTATCCGAGAGAAGTTCAATCTTGGGCCAATGAGTTGGATGTCCTCCTTACATTTATGGATTATCCAAGCAGTATTCGAAGTGTGATTTATACGACCAATGCCATCGAACGAACGATCAAGGAAATTCGGAAACGCCTAAAACCGATGAACAGTTTGAATAGTTTAGAAGCCGCTGAAAAAATCGTGTATTTGACCATTCAAGATTTTAATGAGAAATGGGCAGGGCGAAAGTTGCGAGGATTTGCCGAAGCGCATGAAGCCCTTCAACGAATGTTTGAAGAACGTTATTGTTAACCAAATATTGTAAATAAACAAAATAAGGGGATTCTCCCTTTCCACACAAGAGACTGAATATTCAGTCTCTTGTGTGGAGGAAATATCCCCCCTATTCTAAATCCATTTCAGAGATACCCTATCTATCCTGAAAACAAAATTTGGCAAAAAACAACCCCCGCCTG
>NZ_JAPSMC010000131.1 GCF_026847645.1 Anoxybacillus sp. J5B_2022 | reverse complement strand
CCTCAAGGATGCCGTGGTGCTCCTCGCATGGAAAGCCGATCAGCCGATGACGCCGAAACATCTTCATTGCGTCTTGAGCACCGATCGGGAGCTAAGCGACGAAGAAATCTTGCGCTACTATGCTGCACGTTGGTCGATCGAATGTTTTTTCCGTCAATCGAAAGACCAACTGAAACTCGATGGATACCGCGTTCGCGGGCGTCGGGCGGTGAAACGGTATTGGATTTTGGTACAACTGACTTATGTGTACAGTATGTTCGAGTCCAACGGTGATTTCTCTACCGGGCTTGACTTTCTCCGAACGAACAAAGCACATCGTCTTGTAGAATTTATCTACGGCGCAGCGAAACAAAATATTCCCATTGATGCCGTGAAAAAACAGCTCCATGTGGCATAAGGGGTACCCCGTTTGTCTCTTTTTAAATGGTAATTATTGTAACAAAAATTACTCAACTACAGTAAATAACTTAGATTTTCATTTTGGCTACTTTCTACAAACAATTCAATGTTCACATCCTGTTCAGCTTTAACCCTTAATAAATCCCCTAACTGATGAAAATACGGAGAAATAGCATATCCTGTCATAATAATACATTCAGATGCATCAGACAGAATTTGTCTAATAACCCCTACCGTTTCACGTATTCTTAAATCAATTCCTGTAACTCCCGAAAACACCACTTCTACCTTATGTGAATTTTCATTACATCTGTCATTAATAAGTTTTAAAAGTAATAACAATCTTTTTATCTCTTCATCGTTCAAATTCGGAAACAAATCGCGAAATATATGACTATATCTTATATTTATGTCAATATCTCTAAAATTATTGATATTTGATAGTGAAAGAATATCCTCTTCTAATTTTTCACATAATACATTCAATTTAAACAATAATCTCTCATCCAACATTTCATACCAATCCATTAAAGTAAGGTTTAATCTGGCTATCTTGAATTGGAACAACTAAAGATCTGTCTAATAAACGATTACCAGTTTCACACGAAGTTTCTGAAATCATTGAACAAGCAAAACACGCTGAACCGTTTAAATCATTTTCTTCATCTACTTCTAAAGAAGAACAAACAGGATCATTTGTGCAAAATAGGGCCTCTTCCAAAGCTTCATTCAAAATTTCTCTAAATTTATCAATATTTCCCATCTCGACTAATCCACCTAAAGTTCCTTCTTGATCTGCACTTCCAGTGTATAACAAAATCCCAGCCATAGTCTCACTACAGTATATTCTTTCTTTAATTGCCACAGATGAATACCCTGATTTTAGTGATAGTTGCTTTATAAGAAGATGAGACAATGTATGCATCATTACGTATAATGCATTTCGATCTTCTAATTTTGTCCATCCCTTCTTTTCTAGCCATTTATCGTACACACCAACAAATTTATCTGATTTTTCTTTCACATCATCCAACCAATTATTTACTGTTTCTCGATTGAATTCTATAAATATCCCTTCACCATACGTTTCAACTGCTGGTAACCACTTTTCCTCAATTCCAGATTCTAACCATACAATTTGAGGATTTTTAACTTCAGGTTCGGGACTATCATTACGCATAAACCCAAGTAAAACAATAATCTCCTTTAGTCGATGCACTTGGACAATCTTACTAAAATAAGGTCGTAACTCTATCGGAACAGACTGTATCTCCGCCTCGAAT
The DNA here is from genome assembly GCF_026847645.1 of Anoxybacillus sp. J5B_2022. Classification (GTDB taxonomy): domain Bacteria; phylum Bacillota; class Bacilli; order Bacillales; family Anoxybacillaceae; genus Anoxybacteroides. The sequence continues at coordinate 209 of NZ_JAPSMC010000131.1, read as the reverse complement.
TCTGGATTCTCTTTTGGGATTTTAATTTTATCTTTAAAACCAGTAAACCTTTCGTATTCAAATTCTTTAATTTGTCTATAATTCAGTTTTTCGTTATTTTCATTTCCCTTAAATCTTATCCATTCATTGTAAAAATGATTAAAATCTCTAAAAACTTTTTCTTCAAAGTATACCTCATAATAATCTTTTAGCCCATTTTCTCCTCTTTT
>NZ_JAPSMC010000130.1 GCF_026847645.1 Anoxybacillus sp. J5B_2022 | reverse complement strand
TCATCACGCAAGAATACATCGCGTCCAACGATTCCAAGGTATCGCTGACATCGGGTATTGTGCGTCGAAAAAGCAGTGGTATTACGGGTTTAAGTTTCATCTTCAAGTGACCGATCAAGGACTGACGATGGGATACGTGGTGACGGAAGCGTCCTGTCACGATCGAATCGCCGCTGAAACCGTGATGACGCAAATCCCTCATCCCTACAATTTAGGAGATAAGGGATTTATTAGCAATGATTTACAAAGAAAGCGATATGAGGAATATCAAATCGCCTTCTGGACTCCATCTCGCAAAAACCAGAAACATCGCCCATCTGCATCATGGGAGAGATGGCTCAAGAAAAAACGAAAAGTGATCGAAACGGTGTTCTCCGTCCTTGCCGACCAGTATCGGATCACAGACATTCGTGCCAACTCCATTTCAGGGTTTGAGGTCGCACTCGATGGCATCTTGTTGGTCTATTCACTGTCACACTTGCGCTAGCGCTCAACTAGCACCACGGGTTATTTAGATTACTTTAACTTCTAAAAAGTCACATCCTGTTATATTATTTTTCTCTATTAATTCTCTAAGTTCTTCTGATATGAATATTGGAATTTCATCACCCTTGAGTTTAATAATATGCTTTGATTGTATCGCCTCCTTACATAAAGCATATTTTTTTATACTATATATACTTTCACCATCAAGTTCAAACACACTATAATCTGAATTTTCTAAGTTTAATGCATCAACAACATTCAAAATGTTAGCTACCGAAAAACCTTTTAAAATTTTGTTTTCACCTTTATTCACTACATTTATAGGCAGATATTGTATACCATCATCTACTTCCTCTAAAATCGCTTTAAATCTTTCAGAAACTATAAACCACCCTAAATTGTTTGCTAAATAATCTGTTAATCTTTCTCCTTCTTTAAGGTCAAAATAAAAGGTGATTTCTCTATTCCAATTATGAATATACTTACCTTCCGATAATTCATATTGTTCAAATCCCTTTGTATCTATACAGTATGCTACTACATCTCTATCATCACTATCATCCATTAGCAACTTATAAAATCTCATTATTTCTTCCTCCAATAATCTTTATAAAGCATCTCCGGGTTCTTTCTAATTTCCTGTTTTAATTGTTCGAATAATCTTAAAAATTTCCTTTTATCCCCCTTAGCTATTTTATCAAAAGTTCTAATATTGCTTAACACATACTCGTGATAAGCATCTGGATGTCTTCCCTGATGGGGGAGTAATTCTATATTCCAAACGTCATCCAAATCTAGTCCATATTTTTTCGTTATAGCCTCTATTTGTGGAGTATATTTTTTACTTTTATCAGTAGCATAATGATGTTTTTGTAAAGGTTTACCCGTACCCTTAATAATACTCACAGCCTGATCTAATTTTTTCGGATCGATATCAAATCCTTTCTTAATGGCATTTGTTACTTTCGCAATGTTCTTTAGATCACCTAGTCCCGGAATAAACCCAACTAGCGCTTCGGCCACATCTTTTGCATTGGATTTCGGATTGCTTAACACTTGATACAAGCGATAGGCATCTTTGATCGTACCTACCACCGGGACGAAGTCGGTGACCACATCGATTAGTTCCTTTGCTGCGGACCATCCTTTGTTACTTTTGTTTTTTGAAGCCGTGTATATGTCCTGTGACAGATTATGGACGACGACAGTACGAACGTTTTTATCCATATTATACAAAGATAGTTGAATTTGTCGAGTCAGCGCTTCTTCTTTTGCTTTCTTTATATCGTTTGATTTTGGCGATTGCTGAAACGCTTCTCGCACTTCTTTACTAATTTGCACCGTGTCCTTTTCGAATGGTTTGACCGCGGACTGGAGCGCATCTTTGATATTCTTTACAGGGTTATAGAGCATGATTTCTGTTTGATT
>NZ_JAPSMC010000013.1 GCF_026847645.1 Anoxybacillus sp. J5B_2022 | reverse complement strand
ACCATGAACCTTCAACGAAAAGGAATCGAGTACATCGTTGAAGGAACGACACAGGCATGACCTGCATCGTTGGGTAGTTGTCAACCTGCCCTGATGCAACCCCAAGTGAAGGAAGGAGGATAACATCCGCTTGCACTTCTGGGGAGTTGCAAGCCCACGACTTTAGTCGTTGGGTAGTTGACTTGCTCTATCACTGCCTTTAATTGATCGGCCGCTACTTCAATTTGCCCAAGCAATTGCTCGTTTTCTAATGGAAGTGTATGTTGTTCTTCCTTAAATTTCGGACGCCATTTTAACAAAAACATAAAATCTCCCCTTTCGTGTGATATTTTTTTACGTGATTATACCATTAAACGCTAAGAGAAAGAATCACTTTCTGAATATTTTTAACAAAAAAAACACCTGCCTTTTTCGGCAGGTTATTTGTTGAGTAGTTTTTTCTGTTGAAACGCGTACGGAATCGCTGATTTCATCGGTTCGTCGTGTTTGTGCGCGGTTAAATACGTGTATAACGCTCCCATAAACAACGCTCCACCGACAATGTTGCCAAATGTTACGGGAAGGATGTTATGAATCACTCCAGCCAAATCAATCGTTGCTGGATGCGGAACAGCTAGCGCAATGGAAAATAAAACAAAATTCGCAATCGAGTGCTCATAGCCAGAAGCGAAAAAGATAAAGACGATAAGGATCATCGAGATCACTTTAGCGATATCTTCTTTCATTTGCATCGGGATAAAAATCGCTAAGCAAACAAGCCAGTTGCAAAGAATCCCTTTAATAAACAGCTGCATGGTCGTGGCGTGAATTTTTTTGGCTGCTACTGCAAATAATACGTGGTTCGGCGAAATGTGGTCAAATACACCAGACTGCGCAATAAGAAACGCGAAAAAGACAGCTCCTAACAAATTCCCACTATAACAAGCAACCCAGTTGCGAATCGTATCTTTTACCGTCGTTTCTTTCTGGATTGTACTAATCGTAAAATACATCGTATTGCCTGTAAACAGTTCCGCTTCCCCGTACATAATAAGCACAAGAGCAATGCCGAAAAATAGTCCCATGACTAAATACGTCGCCGGCGAGTTGGCTTCGTGAAAAAAATCCCCGATCCTTAAGCAAAGGACGAGCGCGAACCCGATATACACCCCGGCTAAAGCAGCCCGCATCATGTATTGCACAAGGGAGCGTTCTAAAATGGTACGTTTTTTCAGCGCTAATTGTTTGCATTTTTTCACTGCTTCCATCTTCCTGCCACTTCTCTTTCTGTTTAGTTTGTGATTTTTTTCACATATAAATTACTCCTTCTTTTGCTTTTTTTCAAGGACAGAAGAGGAATGTTAAAAGAACTGTCATCATTTTTCTTTTGTAATCGTTTTCCAAAAAAATAATCGTTGCAAATTCTCCCGTTATTGTTCTCACTATTCTTTTCCATGTATGTTTCATAAACGGTCACGCACATTATAAATGTTCAACTTTTTTAAAGGAGGAGACAGACGAATGAACGTTTTGCGTCTTTTGACCGGACGTAATCGCATGTTTTGGAACCAGTGGTTGCGCCTTCCCAGTCGCAGAAACAACCGCGGAATGCTTTGGTCGCTCATTAGCTTCGGCTTAGGGATTGCCGCAACCGCTGCCTATTGGCGCAGACAACAAATGGCGCAATCCACTTTCAAGCGCCCAATTCGCCGAGCGATGCGCACCATTAACGGGTTTATGAATCGGCGAATGCGACGTCCTAGCCTAGCAGCAGTAGAACTGTCTAAAGAAATTGCTGAAAAGCCAAAAGCGCCACCAACCAACCGGCCATAGGTAAAAACTCCCACCTCTTAACAAAAGGTGGGAGTAATGGTTTGTTTCGTTCGCTTTTTTTCCTCCAAGCAAATAGATGGTTTCCGAATGTCAACACGTTGCCAGCCGGCTTCTCCATTTTCTTTCCAAAACATAGACGTACTACTAATACAAAACCGATTCGTTTCACCGACATACGTTCTTTTTCGAATCGTATTCACTATCCTCTCCCTCTTTCCCTTTCAGATGAAAATACCCAAAAACGGCTCCCGCTAAAATTGATTGCCATCCCCGCCATCGTCGCCATTCCTTTACTAATCACTAACGATATTCCTGCTGAATGTAATAACTGCAACAAAACAACCGTCGTGCCTAGCGATAGAAGGTTAAGGATAAGAAATTGAAAAAATTGAGATACTGACGCTTTTTCTTGCACACGAAACGTCCACGTTCGGTTCCATATGTAGCTATTAATGACGCCCGCGCTATACGAACATATTTGCGCCAAAACATACGACACTCCCATTGACGTAAGGAGGAAAAACACGCCGAAATCAACAAGCGTATTTCCTATCCCGACCAGAGTAAAGCGAACAAGCGTCGCACCTTCATTCCACATAATACGGCACCTTTTCTTTTTCATGACCGACGCCCCAACCTTCTTTTAAAATATAGAGCGGGCGTTGCTTGACTTCGTCGTAAATGCGGCCAATATATTCCCCGATCACCCCAAGCATCATTAGAACCACACCGTTGAAAAAGAGAACTGCCATCACGAGCGATGACCAGCCAGTGACAGTCGAATCGGTAAACAATTTTAAATACAAGACAACAATCATCCAAACAACACTAACAAGCGAAAGAAAAACCCCTAACAAACTGGCGAGCTTTAATGGTTTATAGGAGAAAGAGGTGATACCATCTAGCGAAAAGCGAATCATTTTTTTGAGTGGGTATTTCGTTTCCCCTGCAAATCGCTCGTCTCGCTCGTATTCAATCGCTGTTTGGTTAAAACCAACCCAACTGACAAGCCCGCGCACGAATCGGCTCCGTTCTTTCATTCCTACGAGCTGGTCACGCACTTTTCGATCGATTAAGCGAAAATCGCCTGTATCAAGTGGAATATCAATTTCCGTCGCCGCCCGTAGTAACCGGTAAAAGGCATAGGCGGTTGCTTTTTTAAAAAATGTTTCTCCTTTTCGTTTCGTTCGTTTTGCATAGACGACGTCATACCCTTCTTTCCATTTTTCGATCATCTTTAAAATCAGTTCGGGAGGGTCTTGTAAATCGGCATCAATGATCACAATCGCTTCCCCAGAAGCATAGTCCATGCCTGCTGTAATCGCAATTTGATGACCGAAGTTGCGGGAAAAGTCTAAATACTTCACCGTACCATCTCTAACCGCGAGCTCTTTCAATATATGCAGTGTGTCATCTTTACTGCCATCATTGACAAATAATAGCTCATACGATCCATCTGTTTGTTCCATCCCTCTCTTTAATCGCTTGTACGTTTCCCGAATCACAAGTGCTTCGTTATAAACAGGAACTACAACCGAATATTTCACCACGTTCCTCTCCTCCTATCCCTCGTATTTGTACAGCTTTTCTGCACCTTCTCTACCGAACGACGGTTGTGCATCGTTCGATTGTTTCCATTCGGTTTGCGGTACTTCTTTGCAGTGGGTTTGGATCCACTGGACGATTTCATTATTGCTTTGTCCGCCACCGAATCCTGACACAAGGAAATATTTCACTTCCCCGTTTTTTACTAATTTCTCTAATTTCTCGGTCGTCAGCACTGGGTCGTTTCCGGAAAATCCGCCCATTGCCATGACCGCTTTATCCGTTTTTAACATGATTTGTGCCGCTTCTGTCGCACGGAACGTCGCTACTAAATAAGTTTCTCCATTGTAGTTTTTTTCTAAATAGGAAATCAGCTTTTCATTTGCTTCATTTCTTCCCATATTCCCCATCATTCGTCCGTCTTGTCGTCCATCGAAGGTAGTTTGCGGACCGGCTGCTGGAATCATGCTATTGCCACCATACAATATCGGGGTAAGCGCCCAATAAAACGGCATGAGAAGAAGTCCAAATAAACTTGCCACTTTCACATAGTAAGCGATTCGCATATGTTGCCGAAATGCAAGAAGCAAAACAAACGAAGCGAGTCCTAATAACCCAATGAACACTATCCAAATGGCCGAAATCGATGCTTTATTTTGGTAAAGAATGTACGCTTCTAATGAAAAGGTTGTCAAAAACGCGGTTGGAAGTAGCCATGGCTGTTTTCCTTCTTTATAAAATTCCCATAATAGCGTACTGCCAATCGCCACGAGCGCGGCAATCGCTGGTGCCATCATGCTTAAATAATAGCGATGGAAAAAGCCCGCGATACTGAAAAACCCCATCATCGGAACGAGCCATGCCAACCAAAATACCGCTGCTTTATGCGAAAGGGTAACCATCCGCTGTTTACGAACGGATAAAACAACGGCAATCGTGCTAAACAGAACAAACGGTAGCAACCAACTAATTTGGCCGGAAAGCTGTTGGTTAAACAAGCGCAGTACGCTGCGATTGCCTGTTTCTCCGATGCCAATGCCACCTGGTTGTCCGCCTTTAAACTCCGGCAGTTGTGGTGGTGTATTCTCACCGTTCGGAGATTGCCCCATACTTGGCGTGCCGTTCGGGAGTTGTCCCATGCTCGCACCATTCGGCAGTTGTGGCATCTCCCCTCCCGTTTGGGCGTCCATCATCCGATTTCCACCGGGACCTGCGCTGCCGGTAAGCCGCCCGATGCCGTTATAGCCAAGCGCTAGTTCTAATACCGAGTTTGTTTGGCTACTTCCAATATATGGACGCTTATCTTTCGGCATAAGATCAGCGATCGCAGCGTACGATAGCGATGTGATAAGTAACAGAACAGTGGCAATCGTTAGCTGTTTCAGTTTTCGCTTCCAACCTTCGTTTTTTGCTAGCCAATAAAATAGGTAAAACGCTGGCAATACCATATACGCTTGCATCATTTTTATATTAAAGCCGACCCCGACAAGCGCAAAGCTAACAAGGAGCCATGTGATTTTTTTGGCATGAATAGATTTCATCAACGCCCACGTGGCAACTAGCAGCGTAAAAATTAACATCGTATCTAAATTGTTCGTGCGCGTAACTGCGACAAAAATAGGGGTGCACGCAAAAATGAAGCTCGCCCATCGCGCCGCAACGCGACCGAAAAACGGCTTGACGATGAAATAAAGAAGCCATGTCGACAATACGCCAGCAAGCGCTTCTGGAAGCAAGACGCTCCAATCACTTGCGCCAAATAACGCAACGCTCAACGCTTGGAACCACAGCGCCACCGGCGGTTTGTCGACCGTAATAAATCCGGCCGGGTCAAGCGATGCGAAGAAAAACGATTTCCAATTCGCCGTCATACTTTTCGCCGTGGCCGTATAATATTCGTTCGAACCAGCGTTGCCAATGTTGTAAAAATACAAAAACGCCGCCAATCCGATGATGGATATTAGCCACCAATCCATCCTTTTCTTTTTCATTTTTCTTCCTCCATTTATAAAATTTTCTCTCTTAATCACTGGCTCTATCATACAATCATTCGATGAAAATTAAATGAAAATAAAAAGGATGTCCCAAAAGAGGAACGGGACATCCTTTCTTATCACTATATATACGAACCAAACATTTAACTCCTCGGCCCCCATAAGATTATCAACACACCAAGCAAACAGACCGCTGTGCCGATCCAGTCGTATAGGTCAGGAGTTTTTCGGTCGATTCCCCAGCCCCATAAAACGGATAAAACGACAAAGATGCCGCCATATGCCGCATACACTCGGCCAAACGACGGAAACTGCTGCAACGTCGGAATAATGCCGTAAACAATCAAAATCACTCCCCCAACCAATCCGTACCAGAGCGGTTTTGATTCGCGCAACGAAAGCCATATCAAATACCCGCCGCCAATTTCCGCAAGGCCGGCTAAAATGAATAACACCATCGCCATCATCCAGTTCACTCCTTTATTTCCCACGAAATTCCCACCACTCTTTCGTCAGGCGGTGGGTTACTTCACAAAATAACTCATCCACTGTGCCACATTTGACCATTTCTCCATCAATAAACGCAAATGGGCCATTTTTACATGCTTTGCATTTCCCTAAACAGTCTTTTCGTTTCACTTTCACTTCTTTATACGTCCGTTTCAAAAATTTATATAACTTTTTCGTTTCATGCTTATTTTTCTTGCAAAAACAAATTTTTGTCATGATGCAAACCCCTCTGCATATTGATAAAAATTATCATTTTCATTGTATCATAAAAAAATTAACCTCGTTGAAAAAAATTTTTCTCTTTTTTCTTGTTGTTTTTTGTAGATTTCCGTAGATTGCATTTACATTTAATTCTGAAAAGAAAAAATAGTAGAAAAACAGAAAGGAGGGGGCTTGTTGATTTACTTCCACCAAGTAAATAAGCATTACGGAGACTTTCACGTCTTAAAAGATATTCATCTTACCATTGAACAAGGCGAAGTAGTCGTCATTATCGGTCCGTCTGGTTCTGGGAAAAGTACGTTAGTCCGCTGTATTAACCGCCTTGAAACGATCACAAGCGGGGAGCTCATCGTTGATGGCGTGAAAGTGAACGATAAAAACACCGATATTAATAAACTGCGCCGCAATATCGGCATGGTTTTTCAACATTTTAACTTATATCCGCATAAAACCGTCTTACAAAACATTACGCTTGCACCGATGAAAGTGCTTGGTGTGCCTGAAAAAGAAGCAAAAGAAACGGCGATGTACTATTTAGAAAAAGTTGGCATTCCTGATAAAGCGAACGCTTACCCAACAGCCTTGTCTGGCGGCCAACAACAGCGCGTCGCCATCGCTAGAGGACTAGCGATGAAACCGAAAATTATGCTATTTGACGAACCGACGTCCGCGCTTGACCCAGAAACAATCGGGGAAGTACTTGATGTTATGAAAACTCTTGCAAGAGAAGGAATGACAATGGTTGTCGTCACCCACGAAATGGGATTTGCGCGGGAAGTCGCTGATCGCATCGTCTTTATGGACCAAGGGAGAATTTTGGAAGAAGCACCACCAGAACAGTTTTTTGCCAATCCGAGCGAAGAACGGGCGCGTCTGTTTCTCAGCCGGATTTTAAATCATTAATTTAAAGGGGGAAATTTTTCATGTTCAAAACCGTTTGGAAAAAAATGATTGGGCTTGGGCTTGTCGCCATGCTCAGCGCCACTGCCTTAGTCGGCTGCAGCAGCGAAACAACGACAGAAAACAAAACCGACAACAAAAAAGAGCAAGCAGCAGAAACAACGTTGGACAAAATTAAAGAACGCGGCAAATTAGTTGTCGGCGTCAAATACGACCTCAACCTTTTCGGCTTAAAAAATCCGCAAACGGGCGAGGTAGAAGGATTTGATATTGACATCGCCAAAGGATTAGCGAAAAAAATTCTTGGCGATGAAAATAAAATTGAGCTAAAAGAAGTAACATCAAAAACACGTATCCCGATGCTAAACAACGGCGAAATTGATGCGATTATCGCGACAATGACAATTACCGAAGAACGGAAAAAAGAAGTTGACTTCTCTGACGTTTATTTCATGGCTGGACAATCGCTACTCGTCAAAAAAGATAGTAACATTAATAGCGTGAAAGACGTCAACAAAAAAGGCGTTACTGTGTTAACAGCGAAAGGCTCAACTTCGGCGCAAAACATTCGGGCAAAAGCGCCAGAGGCAACGGTGTTAGAGTTTGAAAACTACGCCGAAGCATTTACAGCACTTAAAGCAGGACAAGGCGACGCGCTCACAACAGACAATGCGTTGCTTTTCGGGATGGCGAAACAAGATCCAAACTTCCGCGTTGTCGATGAAACGTTCTCCGAAGAGCCGTACGGAATCGCTGTTCGCAAAGGCGATAAAGAATTGTTAGACGTCATTAACGAATATTTAAAAGAAATTAAAGCAAACGGCGAATACGATAAAATTTATGAAAAATGGATCGGCGAAAAGCCGAAGCAATAATAACGAAGTAACCGATGAGCGGATGTTTTTCCGCTCATCTCTTGTTAAGCGCAAAGGAGGGAACGCACCAAGATGCTCAACTATTCGATTCTTATCGAACATTGGGATATGTATATGCAAGGGTTTGCCAATACATTAAAGGCGAGTGTCCTCGCGTTAATCGGCAGTTTAGCGATCGGAACGGTAATGGCCGTTTTCCGCATCGCCCCGGTTCGCCCATTAAACTGGATCGGCGCTGCCTACGTCGAATTTATTCGCAATATCCCGCTTATTTTAATTGTGTTCGTCTTTTTCGTCGGTCTGCCTGCCATCGGCATTCGCTTTGATTCGTTCACCGCAGGTACGTTAGGGTTAACCGTTTATACGGCGGCGTTTATTGCCGAAGTCATTCGCGCTGGCATTCTTGCTGTTCCGAAAGGACAGATGGAAGCTGCGCGCTCATCGGGGCTGACGTATTTGCAGGCGATGTGGTATATCATTTTGCCGCAAGCGGTGAAAATCGTCATTCCGCCAATGGGCAACCAATTTATTAATCTTGTAAAAAACTCGTCTGTTCTCGGGGTCATTGCCGGACTTGATCTTATGTACTTCGGCGATTTAATTTCTTCAGAAACGTTTGTCACATTCGATGTTTATATTTTCGTTGCGATGTTTTATTTGCTTTTAACTATTCCGCTCAGTCTAGGCGTTGGTGCTCTCGAACGCCGTCTAGCTAGAAGTCGATAAAGGTGGGGTGAGAAATGGATTTTATCGGTGCATATGCTCCAGCTCATTTAAAGTTTTTGCTTGAAGGATTTGCGGTCACGCTTGAAGTCGCTTTTATCTCTATTTTATTTAGCTTTGCCATCGGCATTGTCATCGGGGTATTACGCTATAGTCGAATTCCTTTCGTTTCCCACATTCTTGCAATAGGAGTTGAAACGATTCGTAATCTGCCGTTATTGTTGATTATTTTCTTTACTTACTTTGCTCTTCCAGAAGTAGGATTCAAACTCGATAAATTTTATGCCGCGATTTTAGCGCTCGTAATCTTTGAATCGGCGATGTTATCAGAAATTGTGCGAAGCGGGCTGAACTCGATTGAAAAAGGGCAAATCGAAGCCGCACGGTCATCGGGACTCACCTATACGCAAACGCTATGGCATATTGTTCTGCCGCAAGCGTTGCGCCGTATGGTCCCACCGATTGTCGGGCAGTTTATTTCGCTTTTGAAAGATACATCGCTCGCTGTCGTCATTGCACTGCCAGAATTAATGAACCATGCGCAAATTATTAATGGAAGAAATGTAAACTATGTCATTCCGATTTTCTTATTAGTTGCGATTATGTATTTTATCGTCAACTATTCGCTCTCACTCATTTCTCGAAGACTCGAACATAAACATCTATAAATATTTCCTTAATCTCCGTTTCCTGTATAATAGGAAATGGGGATTCTCATTTTCATAGACAGAGGAGAAAATGATGCGCGAACGTATTGTAATATTACTGATCCTCACATTAGCTACTGCTTTTTTTGGAGAAATGAAAGTAAACCCATTTGGAAGCTCTTTCCGCTTTTCTTTAGGAAGCGCCGTCTTCTTTTTCGGTCTTATTTGGTTCCGTACGATTCCGACTGTATTAACTGGTCTTTTTACAGGTCTGTTTATTTTAGGATTTAGAGTTCTAATTGATATTGCGATGAGAGAAACGTTATGGTTCGATAGTTTACTCTCTCATTTACCAGCTGCTTTTTACTACGTTACCTTTGCTTTACTTGTGCGTATTTTGAAAATTCGTTCCTATATGGGGGTTCCGATCCGTGCAGCGCTGTTTGGAGCGGCCATTGATTTCGCTTCTAATATGGTTGAGTTGCTTATTCGCCAACTTATAGGTGAATCATTAATCATTACTCAAGAAATAGTTTTTATGTTACTTTTGTTCGGAATTTTACGAAGCTTCTGTGTTGTGGGGCTATATAACATTTTAACGTTCCAACATATGCAAGCTTTGGGAGAAGCGCGCAGACAAGAGCTCGAACGCCTTGTAATGATTAATGCAAGCCTTTATGAAGAAGCATTCTATTTACGTAAATCGATGAGTCATATGGAAGAAATTACAAGAAAAAGCTATGAGCTTTATATGCGTCTCATGGAGTCGGAAAAAGTAGAACCGAGCACCGCTCTCTATATTGCCGAACATGTACACGAAGTCAAAAAAGACTCTCAACGAATTTTAGCCGGTTTATCTGAGCTCATCAACCAAGAACAACTTGACTTGCGCCTTCCTATAACAGAACTTTGCGACATGGTCATTCGCACAAATGAAAAATATGCCGAACTTTTAGGAAAATCGATTCGCTTTCAAAAAGAATGCGATATCGACCTATCTACTAATCATGTATATGCCCTTCTTTCCGTATTGAATAATTTAGTAGCGAACGCAGTGGAAGCCATTCCGTCTTTTGGCTGGGTCGGTCTTCGCGTGGAACTCGAACGCGATGAGATCGTTTTTTACGTAACCGACTCCGGTCCTGGAATCCCCGAAGAAGACCGAGATTGGATCTTTCAACTCGGATTCACAACTAAATACGATGAACATGGCAATCCATCTACTGGAATTGGATTAACGCATGCTCAGGAAATTGTTCATAGTTTCAAGGGCCGTATACAGCTAACAGCTGATGAATACGGACGGACGCAATTTCAAGTAAAAATCCCTAGCCATCAACTATTTTGACAAGGAGGATGCCATGCGCTTTTTTCTTATTGAAGATGATGCGGTCGTACGAAAAATGTTGGAAAAAATTATTCATGAAAGCGGACTTGGCGAAATCGTGGGACAAGCGGAAGACGGGCTGCATGTATCGATCGATCAGCTATATTCTGTTGATGTAGTGCTCATTGACTTACTCATGCCGGGGCTTGACGGCATTCAAACGATAAAAAAATTACGAGCACAAGGATTTGCCGGCCCATTTGTGATGATTTCCCAAGTCGAAAACAAGGAAATGGTGGGGCAGGCGTATCTTCATGGCATCGACACATATATTCACAAACCAATCAATCGATATGAAGTGATCTCGGTCTTAAAAAGAGTTGCTGAATATATTTCGGTTGCCTCTTCGCTCGATTCGATCCGCCGTTTGCTACAAACGTTAGAAAAAAATAAAAACGGACACATTCCAGCTACAACATATAAAACAACACATACGGAACAGAAAGCAAGACAGCTTCTTCTTACGCTAGGCATTGCCGGAGAAGCAGGAGCATCTGATTTACTGTCGATTATGCAATGGCTAGAAGAACGGGAACGCCACGGTCAAGCCGCGCATGATTTGCCGCAGCTCAAAGAACTATATGCACAAATTCTTCAGTACGTTCACGGCATTTGCGATGAACAGTTGCTGCAAAAAGAAATGCGCGCAATGGAACAACGAATTCGCCGCATGGTCTTTCAAGCGTTTACTCACTTATCTTCGCTTGGTTTAGCCGACTACACAAATCCTACTTTCGAACACTTCGCCCCACGTTTGTTTGATTTCGAGGAAATCCGGCTCCGCATGCAGGAGCTCGAAGCTGGCGAGAAAGCGACGAAATGCCGGATTAATGTAAGAAAATTTTTAGCCGCTTTTTATATGGAAGTGAAAGGAGCATAGCGATTGCATATGCTCCTTTTCAACCCTTAACTTTACATAACATTTTTCTTGTCAACACAAATAAACTTTTTTCATTAGCCAAGCGAGCGACCGCTACTTTTCGCTAAACGCGATCTGGATGCCGATCCACCCTAACAGCAGCCCTTTCATCACGTTTATCCGCTTAGCAATAAAATGATTAGCAAGCAAGATATGTCGCAGTTTTTCGGAAAACACGCTGACCACCACAAAAATCAATAAAGCTTGAACGAGAAAAATGATCCCGAGAACAAACATTTGCAAGCTCACATGTCCTAATGATTTATTTACAAACTGCGGCAATAAGGCTAAAAAGAACAACGATACTTTCGGATTTAAAAGATTCATCAAAATCCCTTTTTTATAAAGCGCTCTATACTCTAAAGGCTTCTGATCGCCAATAACAAAGCCCACCTCTTTTTCTTTCCATGACTGCCATGCTAAATATAGCAAATAAGCAGCGCCGGCATATTTCACTACCGCAAACGCTAACGCCGACTGATAAACAAGCGCTGAAATACCAAGCGTAGCAGCGGTTATATGGACGATTAACCCCGAACAAAGCCCTAGCGCTGTAGCAATTCCTGCTTTCTTATTTTGTGAAATGCTTTGGGCGATCACAAATAAAATATCCGGTCCCGGCATGAGCGTCAATAAAATCGCCACACCTAAAAAAGACATCGTAAGAGTAAAATCCATGTATACCCTCCTCTGAGTAAATCAAACCCATTATTGATTACAGTTACTGTTCGAACCATTCGATTATGCGCATACTATCTCGATTAAACATCACCCCAATTATGTTTTATGTTTCAATTTTCTTTATTTTTAGTTAAAATGTATAAAGAAGTTGATACAATGTCAATGTCATATGACGAAAACGCATGATCAACAACACTAAACAATCCAAATGAGAAAAATGCGGTTGATGACTGTATCAGTTGATTGAAATGGATAAAATTGCAAATCATAAGAAGGTGAACATATGTTGGCAAAGTGGCTATTGAATTCCGATTACACAGTCGTGCTGACAGGGGCAGGAATGTCGACAGAAAGCGGATTGCCTGATTTTCGTTCAGCACAGAACGGATTATGGCAGAAAAAAATCCGCAACAATTAGCGAGCACTCATGCACTTGAGCACCATCGAGATGAGTTTATCTCTTTTTACCAATACCGCATTCGCACTCTTCAACAATGCCAACCGCATGCAGGACATGCCCTTTTAGCCGAATGGGAAAAACGAGGGATGATACAAAGCATTATTACACAGAATGTAGACGGTTTTCACCAACGAGCAGGCAGTGAAAACGTCATCGAGCTTCACGGATCGTTGAGATCGGTTCACTGTCAACGATGCCATCAAGTATATGAAAGCGATATATATCTTCGTGATGATTTTACTTGTACTTGCGGCGGGTTTTTGCGCCCGTCTGTTGTGTTATTCGGTGAATCACTGCCTATGGACGCGATGGAAAAGGCGTGGCTCGCTGCACAACAAGCAGAATTGTTCATCGTGTTAGGTTCTTCTTTGCAAGTATCGCCGGCCAACCAACTCCCGCTCATCGCCAAGAGAAATGGAGCCAAATTCGTTATCGTCAACATGGAACCGACAGAATTGGATGAATGGGCCGATATCGTCATCCACGAACGGAAAATCGGTGACGTTCTGCAAGAGATCAACAAGGAGTTGCAAAAAGAGCGACGATGATCGCACACGCTATCACCGCGACAGACGGGGCGGGCAACGGTTCAAAATTCGAAAAAGGAGAGTACATGACTCCCCTTTTTTATTTTATTTGCGCCAACGCTTCTGTAAGCGTTTGAACTAAAAACGAAAGATCTTCTTTCTCAATGGTCAACGGCGGTGACAACGTTAACACGTTATTAAATCCGGCTACCGTCGCGCCGTTTTTGCCGATGATCAATCCATTTTCTTTACAAATGCCAATGACTTTATTGACGAGCGATACATCGAGCGGCTCTTTTGTCTTTTTATCAACCACCAATTCAATCCCGATGAGCAAACCTTTGCCGCGCACATCGCCGACGTAAGGATGATCTTGCAATTTATGTTTTAGCTCATTTAGCAATTGTTCGCCGACTTCTTGCGAACGCTCGAACAATTTTTCCGTTTCCATGATTTCTAAATTTTTTAAAGCAAGTGCGCATGCGGCCGGATTGCCGCCGAACGTGTTAATATGGCGGAAATAGTCATATTCTTCCGTCCCTTTGAACGCTTCATAAATTTCTTTGCGGACAGCGGTAGCGGACAACGGCAAGTAAGCACTTGTAATCCCTTTCGCCATCGTAATGATGTCCGGCTTCACTCCGTCATGCATAAATCCAAACGGTTTGCCCGTCCGGCCGAAACCGCAAATGACTTCATCAACAATTAGCAACGCACCATGCTTTTCACATACTTCTTTCACCGCTTGCAAATATCCATCAGGCGGAATGAGCACTCCTCCCCCGGTAATGATCGGTTCCATAATCACCGCCGCAATCGTTTCACTTAACTCCCACGTCATAACATTGTCGATCGCTTTGACCGATTGCAAATCCCGCGGATGTTTCGCACGATCATCATCACGGTAGCTGTCCGGAGGGGCTACATGAATAAAGCCTAGTGCGAGCGGTTCATATTTGTACTTCCGCTGTGCCTGACCAGTGGCGGCCAGTGCCCCCAATGAATTGCCGTGATACGCCCGATAGCGGGAAATAATTTTATACCGGTGATAGTCGCCCTTTTGTTGATGGTATTGTCTCGCGATTTTGAACGCCGTTTCGTTCGCTTCCGACCCGCTGTTAGAAAAGAAAATGACATATTCATCGCCAAGAAGTTCGTTCAATTTCTCACCTAATTGAATCGCAGGCATATGGCTTTGCGTGAGCGGAAAATAAGCGAGCTTCTTTAATTGTTCGTAGGCTGCTTCCGCCAGTTCTTCTCGGCCATAACCGACGTTGACGCACCATAGGCCGGCCATGGCGTCCAAATATTTTTTTCCGGTATGATCCGTTACCCAGCATCCTTTCGCTTCCGTCACGACGAGCGTCGCCTGAGGGTTGTACGGCTTCATCGAATGCCATATATAGCGCTCATCTTTCGCAAGCAGCTGACTTTGGTCGGTTTGTACCATTATCATCCCTTCTTTCTTCACAAATTAAAAATCAAACCGAGATGTAATCATTTTCTTGCGTGTATAAAAATTCACCCCGTCTTTGCCGTTTACATGAAGGTCGCCGTAAAACGAATCTTTCCATCCAGAGAATGGGAAAAACGCCATCGTCGCCGGTACTCCGACATTGATTCCTAGCATTCCTGCGTCTGCTTCTTCGCGGAATTTACGGACGGCTTTCGCGTCTTTTGTATAAATTGTCGCACCGTTTCCGTACCGCGATTTGCGAATATACGCAAGCGCTTCGTCTAAATCTGCCGCGCGCAATAAGCTAAGGACAGGCGCAAAAATTTCTTCTTTTGCGATCGTCATATCCGGTGTTACGTGATCAAAAATCGTTGGACCGAGGAAGTTGCCTTTTGGCATTTCCTCCATTTCCTTTCTCCCATCCCGAATTAACGTTGCTCCTTCTTCAATTCCTTTTTCGATGTATCCCAACACTTTTTCGCGATGCGATTGGCGAATGACAGGAGTCAGCAATACCTCTTCATCCAAGCCGTTGCCGATAATCAATTCATCTGCCTTCTGTTTTAACACTTGCACAAACTTCTCGTTATTGCCGACCACGACGACCGCGCTACAAGCCATGCAACGCTGTCCGGCGCTGCCAAAAGCAGAGCTAATCACGTGCTCCGCCGCTAGTTCAATATCCGCATCCGGCATGACGATATGATGATTCTTCGCCCCTGAAAGCGCCTGTACACGTTTTCCTTTCGTAGCTGCCCGCTCATACACATATTTGGCGACCGGCTGCGAGCCGACAAAGGAAATCGCTTTAATGTCTTCATGGTCAATCAATGCATTTACAACATCATGCGCCCCATGCACGATATTAAGCACCCCTGCTGGCGCACCTGCTTCGGTAAACAACTCTGCTAATTTGTTTGCTAAAATCGGCGTGCGTTCGGACGGTTTAAGCACAAACGTATTTCCGCATGCAATCGCCAACGGAAACATCCAAAGCGGCACCATCATCGGAAAATTAAACGGTGTAATCCCCCCGACAACGCCTAACGGATAACGAAACATCTCTGAATCAATGTCTTCGGCAATCCCCGCTAACGACTCGCCCATCATTAAAGTCGGAGCGCCTGCGGCAAACTCGACGCATTCAATACCGCGCTGAATCTCACCGTATGCTTCTTTATATGCTTTACCGTTTTCTAGAACGACAAGTTTGGCTAATTCTTCATGATGCTCATTTAACAAATGGTGAAATTTGAACATGATGCGTGCCCGTTTCGGAACCGGAGTATTTTTCCACGTTTCAAATGCTTTTTTCGCCGCTTGAACAGCCTTCTCTACATCTTCTTTTGTTGAAATCGGAACTTTTGCCAACACTTCTCCTGTTGCCGGATTCGGAACTTCCAACGTTTCTGTTCCGCTCGATTCCACCCATTGTCCGTTAATAAAGTTTTTTAAAACAGTTGTTTCGCTCTTCGTAACTGCCATCATAGTCCCCCCTATTGGCTTAAGATGTACTAAAATTATCTCTCAGTTTGTAAAGGCATTCATTAGACATAATGTAAAAATTGTATCCATACCCATTCCACAATATGACAATCCTTCTTAACTTTATGACTACAAAATAAAAACTCTCCTACTTTTTTGTAGAAGAGTGCTATTGCTCACGGCTTGCTGCTAAATATTCATATGCCTGAATCATCAATTCAATCGCTAACCGCTTTTCCGGCTTCATAAAATCCGCTCCTAATAACTGCTGTAGCTTTTGAATGCGATGATAGAGCGTTTGCCTCACGACAAATAATCGTTCGGCCGTTTCTTTTTTCGAACCATTGCACGCTAAATACACTTTTAGCGTCTCCATTAATTGGCCATTATGCTTTTTGTCATATTGAATCACCGGTTCTAAATATTCCATGACGATTTCGTGCAAATCACCGTATTGATGAATTAAGGAAATAATTCGCGCCGTATGCAAGTCTTCATAAAAGCAGCTCGTGGCTTTTTTCCCGAGATGATGTTGAATTTTATTCGTTTCAAGGGCAGTTTGATAGCTTTTATTAATAAGAGAGAGGTTTTCGACAAATTTCCCGACACCGAATAAAAAACATGGCTCTTTTTTCGTGCGAATAAAATCTGATTCCATTAAACGTTGAAAGCCTTCTTGCATGCGTGTTTTCCATGTTTTTATACTACGTTTGTTCAACATAATAAAAATGATGCTGTTGCGTAGATCGACAGAAAATATATAAAACCCTTGTTGTTCAAAAATCGTTCGAAATAACAATTTAAAATATGTGAGATCAAGATTAGTGTGTTGTTTCAACGATTTGAATTTGCAAATGCTGACACATCCGCCTTTTGGTTTTAATTCTGGGTCATGGTCTGCTAAATAGTCAGAAATCGCTTGAATGCTATGTTCTCCTTCTAACCAGCCTTTTAGCCATTCTTGTTCTTGCATTCGCTTTTTTTCTTCGACATATAAATCGCGCAACAAATGTTGAGCAATAGCGGTCGCGGTCCTATCTAAAATAAGAAGGGCAAATTCGTTTATTTCTTGCTGTAGCGAAACGATGGATAACTCTGCGTATTCGTTGCTAAAAAGTTGAATCGATTGAGAAGCAGCCTGTTTAGATGGCTGTGCTAAATGCTCAAGCAGCTGCATTTTCTTTTTACCCGGGCATTCCGGTACAAACTCCGCTTCTTTTCCATTGATTCGGAAAATCACTTGATGACCTAAATAATGGTGCAAAAACTTCAAAATTTCATGATAGTGGTCAATCGACAACAATTTTTTGTTCAGTTGCTGAGAGTATGCTTCTAAATTCGAGATCATTTGATAATGCTGGCTAATCAAATATGTATGAATATCTTGGGTAATTTCCACAAACGGAACTTCTTTTAAAAAGAGAATGAGCGGGAAGTGGTGTTCATCAGCCAGCCGAATCACTTCTTGCGGAATAGAAGAAGTGTAAGTCCCTATTTCGATGCACAATCCAGAGGCGTCACATTCAATCAGCTGCTGCAAAAAAGAGAGAAACAGCGATTCGTTCTCCTTCCAGCCTACGCCAGTAGACAAAATCAATTCTTTCCCATTTAACAGTTTATTAATTTTGGTGACTTCTACGACATGCACCCATTTCACCGTTCGATTTAACCCTTGATGGCCTGCTATTATTTGAGTGTGTTCAAAATGCTTCCTTTTCAACACATCGAAAACGGTAAATTGAAAATGTTCGTGCATTCCTTCCCCCCCTTTACCGATCCCTTTATAATAATTATTCATTGCAAAATCATGGATTCCTGCTAAGGGAAAAAAGGCATCGGTGAATTATTCCTGTTCCCTTTTTCAACTATTGATTAATCGAAATATAGATTTGTATTTCCTTCATCATCAACTCGAATTGTTCCTGGTCTTGAAAATCGTCACTGCTCCAATTCGCTATAATCTAGTGCACTAGTTCTTACGGTGTATTGAATACTTCCCCGCTCGTATTTGCCGTTGTCCTCATCGATCGTCACTTCACACAGGAACGCGCCATCTTTTGCTTGTAAAAAACTCCACGACCATTCATCTTCATTCGTTTCTTAAATATTGGCTTATCAATGTGTAAAATCCTGTAATCATCTTTTTTATACATCTAGTTGCCATTTCATGATATAATATTAAGTCGTAAATAATCGATGAACAGGAGGTGAAATGGGATGACGGAGCAGCTTCTTCAGCAAATTCTTGATACGCTCAATGTTGTCAAAACAAAAGTGGAGTCGCTTGAAGCTGGACAAAAACGATTGGAAGAAAGACAAACACGGCTCGAGCAATCTTTCGCTCGACTCGAAGAAAGACAAACACGGCTTGAGCAATCTTTCGCTCGACTCGAAGAAAGACAAACACGGCTTGAGCAATCTTTCGCTCGACTCGAAGAAAGGCAAACACGGCTCGAGCAATCTTTCACTCGACTCGAAGAAAGGCAAACGCGGTTGGAAGAAAGACAAACAAAATTAGAAACAACTCAAAAATCTTTGCAGGCTGGACAAGAAGAATTATATGCGCTCGTTCAGGCGCTTATGCATCGGCAAGATGAAACAGATGCAAAACTAGAGGCATTAAGCATGGATATGCACAAACTTCACGGGAAAGTGGAAAAAAATACAGAGTTATTACATGAACTTCTTGAAAGCCATAAATCGATTTACGAACTTTTAGGTGAACATGAAGTAGCTATTCGCACATTGAAAAAAAGAAGATCTGTTTAACAAAAATTTCGTCATCATTTTCCACGTTCAAAAGATATTTTTGCCGTGGTGCTAGACAACCATCGAAAACGTTAATGACCTGTATACTCTCATTCATTCGCGGTCAATCAACTAGCACCCCATTTGTTTTTCATAAAAACATTCGGGAATGCCCGATCGCTATTCTCTATCGATCACTCATTTTTTCTAACAATGCATCTCCTGTTTTGCTGATCGAACGTATGCAATAATGTGCGCGTTGTTGCACATCCATTCCCGTTTTCTCATAAAAACAAAACGAGAGCAATACTACAAATACCGATCGCCAGCTTTGATCCTAACACGGCGAAAGTATCCAACCATCTCCACGTGCGAAAGTATTTTCATAACGCTTCATCTAAAGAAAGCGCTGAACCGTTATGAATAGCCAGCCATATTCCCATAAAAAAAGACCCTACAGACAGCGCCAGCCAACGTTTATTCATCATATTTCCACTCTTTTACAATATCAGAAATTCCATAGTCAATGATTTCATTCATTGAATCTAAAACAAATATCGTGTAATATACTTGTTAGGGTATAAAAGGAGGGACAAGAGATGAGTGGACATCGATTTCACGTAAACAAAGCGGATCGTTTGCTGCAACCGGCTCGCTACGAATTGTTGCAGCCCGAGAAGCGGATCGAGGAATTCGGCATTCAAAAAGAGGATGTCATCGCTGACTTAGGCGCAGGCAACGGCTTTTTCACTTTGCCTATGGCTGCTCGGTCACAAAAGGTATATGCGGTAGACATCGAACCAAAAATGCTGCAGTTATTGAAACAGCGTGCTGATGAACAACAACTAAGAAATATTGAGTTGGTTGAAAGCAGTTTGGACAATATTCGTTTAGAAGACCACTCGATCGATAAAGCGCTAGCAGCGTTCGTGTTGCATGAAGTTCCACATTTAGACAAAACATTCGCAGAAATCAAACGGATTTTAAAACCAAACGGAACGTTATATATTATCGAATGGGAAGCTGTCCAATCAGAGATGGGGCCTCCGCTTCACGAGCGAATTGGTTCAAACACGCTAGCACAAGTGGTAAAGTCACACGGATTTACTGTCGAAGCACTTCATCTACACTCATCATTTTATGTTCTGATAGCGAAATGAGGAAGCTGCTCATGAAAAAATTTGCTCTTTTTTTAATTAGCTTACTGCTAGCGACTGGTTGTTCTACGAAATCCGGTTACATAGACGTATCTGTCGATGAAGCTGAAAAAATGATTGCCGATGGAAAAGTCGAAGTCATTGATGTAAGAACAGAAGAAGAATTTACATCCGGGCATATTCCAAACGCAAAGTTAATCCCGTTGCAACAACTGCAAAACAAGCTCCATGAACTGGATAAAAACAAGTCCTATTTAATCGTTTGCCGTTCTGGAAACCGGTCTACACAGGCAAGCAACATCCTCGTCAAAGAAGGATTTTTCCACGTATACAATATGAGCGGTGGCATGAATGAGTGGAAAGGTGCAATTGAACAATAAAAAACCGAGACGAACAGTGACATGCGCTGTTCGTCTCGGTTTTTCCTTCCGTAGGCATAATATTTAGTACACGAAACGATGCGAAACATACTATATCAAAAGAAGGGAAGGAAAAACATGTATCCTATGCCTTATTACCAACCGCAATCATTCCTGCAATATCCACAGTCCGAAATGTCGGCGCATCAACAAATCAAACAGCCTCTTTACCCTCATAAACAGCATTGAACCTTTCGTGAAATATGATCTGAAAGAAGCACAAGCGACTTCTTATGAACATGCATGAACAGAAGCCACCGCCACGACTTATTTAATCGGTAGAGGATTTGACCCACAAACAGCATACGCCATTGTTGAGCCTTGGGAAACGAACGAAATGTTTTAGCATGGCAACAAAAACAAGAGGGAGAACTTCTCCCTCTTCTCTCTTACCAAATCATAAAACGCATGTTTACGGCAAATTCGTCGTTCCCATTAAGAAGCGGTCTACTTCTCTCGCTGCTTCCCGTCCTTCGTGAATAGCCCATACGACTAAGCTTTGACCTCTTCTTGCATCCCCTGCTGCAAAAACCCCTTCTACATTTGTTGTATATTTTCCGTAAGGAGCTTTTATTTTCTTGTTTACGGTTTCTACACCGAACTGCTCTAAAACAGGCTGTTCTGGTCCTTCAAAACCGATGGCAATAAATACAAGATCACAAGGCCAAATTTTTTCCGTTCCAGGGATTTCTTTAAACGTCACTTTACCGCTTTCATCGACCGTTTTTTCCATTTGAATCGTATGAAGCTCTTTTACTTTTCCGTTTTCGTCCCCGACAATTTTTTTCGTTTGAATGCAATATTGGCGAGGATCGTCACCGAATTTGGCCTTTGCTTCTTCATACGCATAATCGAGCGTGAAAATGAGCGGAAATTGCGGCCAAGGGTTATCCTCTGTCCGCTTCTCCGGCAGTGCAGGGTGCTTGCCGAATTGAACGACGCTTTTGCATTTTTGTCTTAGCGCCGTAGCGACACAATCCGCTCCTGTATCACCACCACCAATAACGATCACATGCTTATCTTTCGCATCAATAAAATTCCCATCTTTAAAGTTCGAATCAAGCAAACTCTTCGTTACAGCCGTTAAATAGTCCATAGCAAAGTGTATGCCATCTAATTCTCTTCCTTCAATAACAAGATCACGTTGTTTTTGTGCGCCTGTGCATAATACAACGGCATCATATTGTGAACGGAGTTCTTCTGCGGTAATATCTTTTCCGATTTCCGTATTTGTCACAAATGAAATTCCTTCTTCCTCTAACAGACGGACTCTCCGCTCAATCACTTCTTTTTCAAGTTTCATATTTGGAATGCCATACATCAATAACCCACCAATGCGGTCAGCCCGTTCATAGACCGTTACCGAATGCCCGGCTTGATTCAATTGATCGGCGCAAGCAAGACCGGCAGGCCCTGATCCGACAATCGCCACCTTTTTCCCCGTTCGCTTTTTTGGAATTCTCGGTTGAATCCATCCTTCCGCAAATCCTTTATCAATAATCGCCCGCTCAATGCCTT
Organism: Anoxybacillus sp. J5B_2022; assembly: GCF_026847645.1. GTDB lineage: Bacteria > Bacillota > Bacilli > Bacillales > Anoxybacillaceae > Anoxybacteroides. The sequence continues at coordinate 41,138 of NZ_JAPSMC010000013.1, read as the reverse complement.
TAATGGCGACCGCCGGATCAGAAATCGCTACCGTACAGGAACCTTCGCATGGAGCCGGACAAACTCTTCCTGTAAATTCTGGGAAATTGTTCGTTTTTAAAAGGCGATCTAATGCCTCTTTCCATCTGCCGCGATACACTAAATCGTTCCATTCAGGAATTAAATTATGAATCGGACAGCCAGATGTTAAACCGTTCAATTCCATCCCCATATGACAGAAAGGAGTCCCGCAGTCCATACAGCGGGCACCTTGTCTGGCAAGCGTTTCATCGGAAAACGGCAACGTATATTCCTTCCAATCACCAAGGCGGGAAAGCGGTTTACGTTTCACTTCTTCTTCGCGCGCATATTCGATAAACCCTGTCGCTTTTCCCATTGTCGGTCTCCCTCCTCTTCCGCTGTGTGAAGGCGGCCGCTTATTTCGCGACCGCTTCTAGCTTCGGTTCGTTTGTTATCGCTTTTTTTTGTTTCGCAACGGTTTCAAATGCGGCAAACACCGCTTTTTCTTTTGACAAACCGGAACGCTCCATTTTCTCGATCGTTTCGATCATCAATTTATAGTTTCTTGGAATTACTTTGACAAATTTTCTGACGAACTGATCCCAATGTGCCAATATATGAGCCGCTTTCGGACTTCCTGTATATTGATAGTGCTTCGAAATCATTTCATACACTTCTCTGATTTCCTGTTCATCTTCAAGCGATTCGAACAGCACCATCTCCCGGTTCGCTGTCCGCGCAAATTGCTCTTCATTGTCAGCTAACACATAGGCGATACCGCCAGACATCCCTGCCGCAAAGTTTTTGCCGACAGATCCGAGAATGACGACGCGGCCTCCCGTCATATATTCACAGCCGTGATCGCCTACTCCTTCGACAACGGCATTTACCCCACTGTTTCTGACGCAAAATCTTTCGCCCGCACGTCCGCGAATGTATGCTTCCCCGGATGTCGCTCCATAAAACGCCACATTCCCAATAATCACGTTATCACCTGAAGCAAAAGACGCTTCTTCAGGCGGAAGGACGATTACTTTTCCTCCAGAAAGCCCTTTGCCGATGTAATCATTCGCATCGCCGACAAGAGTCATCGTCATTCCTTTTGGCACGAATGCGGCAAAGCTTTGACCGGCAGAACCTTTGAAATGAAGGCGAATCGTATCTTCCGGAAGCCCCTCTTCTCCGTAACGCTTCGAAATTTCGCTTCCGACAATCGCGCCGACCGTACGATTCACATTGCGAATATCAAGATGCAGCTCCACTTTTTCCATGTGCTCTAACGCTGGAGCGACAGCTGGTAAAAGTTCATTGTAATCAAGCGATTCTTCGATTTTATGATGTTGCGGACGAGAGAATGTGCGTACGCCATTCACTTGATACAACAAGCGGGATAAATCTAAATGCTTTGCTTTCCAATGTTGTTTCGCCCGCTCGCTCACCTTTAATACGTCGACTCTTCCCACCATTTCTTCCACCGTCCGGAATCCGAGCTGCGCCATGATTTCCCGAACTTCTTGAGCGACAAAATACATAAAATTCACAACGTGCCCCGGTTTGCCCATAAATTTCTCGCGCAATTCCGGATTTTGCGTCGCAACGCCGACAGGACATGTATCCAAGTGGCACACGCGCATCATGACGCAACCTAGCACGACAAGCGGTGCCGTCGCAAACCCGAATTCTTCCGCACCGAACAACGCAGCCATCACGACATCTCTGCCTGTCATCAGCTTACCGTCCGTTTCCAACACGACGCGGTCGCGCAAGCCGTTCAACATTAACGTTTGATGCGTTTCGGCAAGGCCGAGCTCCCATGGAAGTCCCGCATGTTTAATACTCGTCTTCGGCGACGCTCCTGTACCGCCGTCATAGCCACTAATGACGATGATGTCCGCAGCACCTTTCGCTACGCCAGCGGCAATCGTTCCAACGCCTGCCTTGGATACAAGCTTTACGCTAATGCGCGCATTTCGATTGGCATTTTTTAAATCGTAAATGAGTTGTGCTAAATCTTCAATCGAATAAATATCATGGTGCGGAGGCGGTGAAATTAATTCAACGCCAGGCGTAGAACCGCGCACTTTTCCTACCCAAGGATAGACTTTATTACCAGGCAGTTGCCCTCCTTCGCCAGGCTTTGCCCCTTGCGCCATTTTAATTTGCAGTTCATCGGCGTTCACTAAATAATGGCTTTTTACACCAAAACGGCCAGAAGCGACTTGCTTAATCGCACTTCTGCGGAAGTCTCCGTTTTCGTCTGGAACGTAACGGCTCGGATCTTCTCCACCTTCGCCGCTGTTGCTTTTTCCGCCGATGCGGTTCATCGCAATCGCAAGCGCTTCATGAGCTTCTTGGCTGATCGAACCGTAGGACATCGCTCCTGTTTTAAAGCGGCGCACAATCGATTCTACCGGTTCTACTTCTTCAAGCGGAATCGGTTTTCTCGTTTCATCAAACTCAAACAAATTTCGCAAAAACGTTAAACTTTCTTCATTAGCTAGTTTTGAATATTGCTTAAAGAGCTGATAATCATTTTTCCGGCACGCCCATTGGAGCATATGAATCGTCTTCGGATTGAAGGCATGATGTTCTCCGTTTCTTCTCCATTGAAACTCGCTGCCGGAATCTAACGTTTCATCCGGATATGTCGTTTGGAACGCCGCCTCATGGCGCATTTTTGCTTCTTTGGCAATCTCGTTTAAACCAATTCCGCCAATTTGCGAAGCCGTTCCGGTGAAATATTGTTCGATGACGTCTTCTCCGATACCGACCGCTTCAAAAATTTGCGCGCCACGATAGCTTTGCACGGTGGAAATGCCCATTTTTGACATGACTTTTACTACGCCATCTGTGACTGCTTTTTTATATTTGCTCACCGCCTCTTCATACGTGAGCGAAACCGTTTCTTTCTCTACAGCATTCCGAATCGTTTCAAGCGCTAAATACGGATTGACAGCATCCGCACCGTATCCGATTAACGCAGCGAAATGGTGAACTTCCCGCGCTTCACCGCATTCGGCAATAATGCTGGCATTCGTGCGCGTCCCTTTTCGGATCAAATATTGATGAAGGGCACTAACCGCAAGCAATGTCGGAATCGCTACGTGCTTATCGTCTACACCGCGGTCAGACAAGACAAGAAGCACTGCACCGTCTTCCATCGCCCGGTCAGCTGCCTGGCAAAGTTGATCGAGCGCTTCTTTTAAATCATCCGTAAACAATGTCGGAATCGTGACAGAGCGGAACTCCGGATACGGATTCGCTTTTAACGCCGCAAGCTCTTCGTTTGAAAGAATCGGTGAATCTAAACGAATGCGGCGGGCAGCCGTTGCATCCGGATGAAGGATGTTTCCTTCTTTTCCGAGCAGCGTCATCGTTGATGTGACGATATATTCACGAATCGAATCGATCGGCGGATTCGTCACTTGTGCAAACAATTGTTTAAAATAGTTAAACAAGCTTTGTGGACGATCAGACAAAACCGCAAGCGGTGCATCGTTCCCCATCGCGCCGACCGGATCTTTTCCGTCTTGTACCATCGCTAACATCGTTTTTTCCACGTCTTCATATGTGTAGCCGAACGCTTTTTGTAGTTTCGTAACATCCTTCACTCGCTCTGTCTGCTCTGGAATATCAAGATCATCAAGCGATATCATCTGTTCGTCGAGCCATTTGCGATACGGCTTTTCTTTGGCGATTTCCGCCTTCATTTCCTCATCGGAAATGATTCTTCCTTGTTCCAAATCAATGAGCAACATTTTTCCAGGGCTTAGGCGGTCTTTGTACAGCACGTTTTCCGGAGCAACGTCAATCACACCGACTTCTGATGAGAAAATAATATAATCGTCTTTCGTGACATAATACCGTGCCGGTCTTAACCCGTTGCGGTCCAAAATCGCTCCGATTTGTTTTCCGTCTGTAAATGCAATGGCTGTTGGACCGTCCCAAGGCTCCATTAAACAGCTATGATACTCGTAAAACGCTTTTTTCTCATCATCCATTTCACGATCCCAAAACCACGGTTCCGGTATGAGCATCATCGCTGCGTGAGCTAATTTTTTCCCAGCCAACACGAAAAATTCAAACGCGTTATCTAAAATGGACGAATCGCTTCCGTTCATGTCTAAAATTGGGGTAATTTTTTGCAAATCGTCCCCAAAAAGTTCAGAAGCAAATTGCTTTTCCCGAGCCGCCATCCAGTTGACATTGCCCCGGAGTGTATTAATCTCACCATTATGAATGAGGTACCGGTTTGGGTGAGCTCTTTCCCAGCTAGGGAACGTGTTCGTACTAAAGCGAGAGTGAACGAGCGCAAAAGCCGATTGAAAACGTTCATCTTGAAGATCAACGTAAAATTCATCGAGCTGCTCTGGCGTTAATAATCCTTTATAAACAATCGTACGGCTCGAAAGGCTTGCGAAATAAAATTCGCTGTTTGGCGCCAGCTTTTCCGCTTGTTTCCGAATCACATACAATTTTCGCTCAAAAGCAAGCGTATCTTGCAAATCGTCGCTCGCTCCAATAAACACTTGACGAATGAACGGCTTGCTTTGTTTGGCAAGTTTTCCAAGTTTTTCGATATTAACAGGTACCGTTCTCCATCCTAATAACGTTTGCCCTTCTTGTTGAATGATTTGGTTAATTTCATTTTCATAATACGTCCGTTCTTGTTCGTTTTCTGGTAAAAATACCATACCAATGCCATACCGACCTTTTGACGGAAGCTTCATTTCTCCACAAACCGCTTGAAAATATTCGTGCGGAATTTGCACCATAATGCCCGCGCCGTCTCCCGTCTCAGGGTCGCTTCCTTGTCCGCCGCGGTGCTCTAATTGACGAAGCATATGAAGTCCTTTTTTCACAATATCATGCGATCGCTTCCCTTTTAGATGGGCATATAAACCGATTCCACATGCATCATGCTCAAATTCAGGACGGTAGAGACCTTGCGCTTTCGGTAGTCCATCGTATTTCATCTGTCTTCTCCCCCATTCCTTTCACCGTTAAAGTCTGTAATTGTAATTGTAGTTTTCAAAATTCATATAAACAATATATAATTAAGATTAAATCAATCTCATTTTGAGATTAATAAAAAGGAGGGGGCCGCGTGGAACTAAGACAACTGAAATATTTTGTGGAAGTAGCCAAAAGAGAGCACGTTTCCGAAGCAGCGGAAATGCTTCATGTCGCCCAGTCGGCGATCAGTCGGCAAATTGCGAATTTAGAAGATGAGTTGGGCGTTGAGTTGTTTGAGAGGGAAGGACGGAATGTGAAACTGACTCCGGTTGGCCGCTATTTTCTACCGCATGCAGAAACGGTATTGCGAGCGGTTGATTATGCCAAGCAGCAAATCGAAGAATATTTAGATCCTGAACGTGGAACGATTAAAATTGGCTTCCCGACTAGTTTGGCTAGCCATACGATGCCGATGGTCATTTCCGCCTTTAAAGATGAGCATCCGAATGTCAAATTTCATTTACGGCAAGGTTCCTATAAATTTTTAATCGAGGCGGTGAAAAAACGGGAAATTGACTTGGCCTTTCTCGGACCTGTGCCAACCGAAGACAAGGAAATTAAAGGAGAGATTTTGTTCATCGAATCGTTTGCTGTGCTTTTGCCGCTCCATCACCGTTTTGCCAAGCGAAAAAGCTTAACATTAAATGAGCTGCGTGACGAACCATTTGTCACGTTTCCAGAAGGATATATTTTGCATAAAATTGTGCTTGATGCATGTAGGCAGGCCGGATTTTCCCCGATCATTTCATCGGAAGGCGAAGATTTAGACGCGATTAAAGGGCTCGTTTCTGCCGGTATCGGCATCACACTGCTTCCTGAAAATACGTTTTACGATACAATGCCTCGCTTTACCGTAAAAATTCCGATTGAAATGCCGGAAGTGAAGCGAAATGTCGGGATCATCATCTCCAATCAACACGACCTCGCTCCGTCTGTCAAAGTATTTTATGAATTTGTAAAACAGTTTTTCTCTGTTTTAGAAAGATATAGATGAAAGATAGTGAAAGAGAGCCAACGTACTACAAATGGCTCTCTATGTTCCAATCGTTTTAATGGATTACGACAGCTTGACAACCGTTCGGCCGCGCAGTTTTCCTTTTAAAATGTTAGAAAGTGCTTCTGGCAACTGTTCGAGAGTGATTTCTTGCGCAATGGCATCTAGCAATTGCTCTGGTTTCAAATCATTAGCCATACGCTCCCAAATTTTTAACCGCAATTCCATCGGACAGTACACTGAATCAATGCCAAGCAAATTCACGCCGCGCAAAATAAACGGAAATACCGTTGTCGGCACATCGGTTCCTCCAGTGAGCCCGCTTACAGCGACCGATCCACCATATTGAATGCGGCTCAATACAGTGGCAAGCGTTCGCCCACCAACTGGGTCAACAGCAGCCGCCCAATATTGTTTATCTAACGGTCGAATTTGCTCAAGGCAAACCTCTTCCCGTGAGAGAATTTCTTTCGCACCAAGCTTGCGCAAATATTCATGTTCTGTTTCCTTCCCCGTACTAGCAACGACGTTATACCCTCGTTTAGCCAACATCGCTACCGCTAAACTTCCAACTCCTCCCGTCGCACCAGTGACGAGCACTTTGCCTTTTTCGGGAGACAATCCGTTTTCTTCTAAGCGGTGAATCGACAAGGCGGCTGTAAATCCAGCTGTCCCTAACACCATCGCTTCCTTCAACGTCAATCCTTTTGGAAGCGGAACAACCCAGTCGCTAGGAATACGAGCGTATTCGCTGTAACCACCGAAATGGGAAACTCCGATTTCATAGCTTGTCGCAATCACTTCGTCCCCTTCTTGAAAGCGAGGGTCTTTCGAAGAAACGACAACTCCTGCAAGGTCGATCCCTGGAATAAATGGATACGTTTTGACAATTTTCCCGTTAGGAATGCTCGCTAAGCCGTCTTTATAATTGACGCTCGAATAAGCGACTTGAATGACGACATCGCCTTCCGGAAGATCATTCATTGAAACTGTCTGCACTTTCACCGTAAAATCGGTTTCTGTTTTGTTGACGACTAATGCTCGAAATTCGTTCACACAATATCCCCCTCTAAGTTTTTCCATATTCTTAGCTTAACAATAACAAAATTGTTCTGTGGCAGCAAAATATTTTATACTTAGTGTTGCACCTTCTGTCATGTAAGTGTATAACAAAAAACGGCTCGGCATATCCTATACCGAGCTATTTTTTATTGTTCGCTGTATCCAAGCCTTGCCGAGATTTGTTGGCCGATGTGTCGCATGTGAGCTTGAAGTTGTTCGAGCCGCTCGTCTGTCATGCGGATTGTTGGGCCTGACACGCTCACTGCCGCAATGACGTTTCCGGAATGGTCAAAAATCGGGACAGCGATGCAGCGAATCCCGTACTCATTTTCCTCTAAATCAAGCGCGTAGCCTTTTTGCCTCACCGCAGCAAGTTCATTCAAAAACACTTCTTTGTCCGTAATCGTTTGATCGGTATGCTGCGGCATTCCTTTTCGATCCAAAATATCAAGCACAACAGGCAAAGGCAAGTAAGCCAAAATAGCTTTCCCGACTGCTGTACAATGCATCGGTGCCCGCTTTCCGACTTTTGAATGCATGCGCAACGTTTCCGTTCCTTCCAGTTTTTCGATATAAATGACTTCCCCTTGATCATATACCACAAGGTGAACGACTTCGTTTGTTGCCTTCTCCAGCTCCCGCAAATACGGCTTTGCTTCGGCCCGTAAATCAATCGACTCTAGCAGTTTTGAACTCATCTCGAGAAACTTATACCCAAGTTTATATCGTTCTGTTTCTTCGTCCTGCTCAATATAGCCGTGTTGAACAAGCGTCGATAAAATACGGTATACAGAACTTTTATTAATATCCATCTGCCTTGCAATCTCAGTAACACCTAAACCGTCTTTTTTCGAGCTGACGATTTCGATAATCCACAACGCCCGGCTAACCGATTTAACCATATTCTCTTTTTCCAATCCCGTTCACTCCTTGCACAACATCATAACTGTTATTATAACACATTTCTCACCGGGCATTTTGTATAGTTCAAGAAGAAATTGAAATAGGCTTCTTATAGCACTTTCGAATATTCTTTAGATAGGACAAACGTATTTCGCAATGTGCCAATTTCCTTTATCTCGCATTCAATAACGTCACCTGGTCCAACTAGTTCAGCTCCAATAGGACTCCCTGTTAAAATGACATCTCCCGGCTTCAGCGTCATCACGTTTGTAAGATAGGAGAGCATTTTACGAATTGAAATAATCATAAATTCCGTCGGACTATTTTGTTTTTCAACTCCGTTGAGCCTAGCAGTAACACGTATATTAAACGGATCAAGCTCTGTTTCAATTACAGGCCCAAGCGGTGTAAACGTATCGAATGCCTTACCAATCGTCCAATGTCCATCTTGATGAAAAAACTGCGGTGCTGTCACATCATTAGCAATCGTATAGCCGAATACATAGTCTAGAACTTCTTCTTCAGAAACGTGTTTTGCCTCTTTTCCGATGATAACAGCTAATTCCGATTCAAATTTGACTTGTTCAATCCCGTTTGGAATGACAATTTCTTCATCAGGTCCGATAACCGATGAAGACGGTTTAAAGAAAAATACCGGAATTTCGGGCAACACTTCAGGGAGATCTTCCTTTTTCGCTACGTAATTTGCACCAATTCCAATTATTTCATTTGGCACAAGCGGTGCAAGAAAAGTAACGTCTTGTTTAGGAAATACTTTTCCCGTATACGCCCAATCTGTAAACAAATCACCAGATATTTCTCGAATGATATCATCCGTCAACACACCTGTACATACATTCCCACCAATAACAAATCGAGCAAATTTCATAAAAAGTACCCTTTCTAACAACGTTTTATTGCTCTATATCTAGTTCGGCAATTCTCGCAACTCCTGTTCTTACAGCCGTGCGAGCCACCGCATTGGCTACTGCTTCTACAACCCGCCGATCAAGCGGATGTGGAATGACATAATCGTTCGTCAACTCGTTCGGACTAATCAAATTCGCAATCGCATATACAGCCGCTAACTTCATTTCCTCGTTAATCTCTGTGGCTCTTACCCGTAATGCACCTTTAAAAATACCTGGAAACGCCAACACGTTGTTTACTTGGTTCGGTAAATCCGAACGCCCTGTTCCTACCACTGCAGCTCCGGCAGCCTTCGCTGCTTCAGGCATGATTTCTGGGGTCGGATTGGCCATCGCAAACACAATCGCACCTTCATTCATCGATTGCACCATTTCCGGTGTCACCGCACCAGCCACCGAAACCCCGATAAACACATCGGCACCTTTCATGGCGTCATGCAGCGACCCTTGAACACCACGCTTATTCGTCATCTCCGCTAGCGCTTCTTTCATCGGATTCATCCCATATGGGCGACCTTTAAAAATCGTTCCTTTGGAATCGCATAAAATAATATCGCCAGCTCCCATATAAAGGAGTAGTTTTGTAACCGCGATGCCGGCCGCCCCTGCACCGTTGACAACAATTTTACAATCTTCCAGCCGCTTATTTACAATTTTCAGCGCATTCAACAGCCCTGCTGCCGTGACAATTGCCGTTCCATGCTGGTCATCATGAAACACCGGAATGTTCATTTCCTTTTTTAATCTCTCTTCAATAATAAAACAATTTGGTGCTGCAATATCTTCCAAATTAATCCCGCCAAAAGTCGGCTCCAACGATTTCACAATTTGAATGATTTGTTCTGGATCGTTCGTGTTCATGCAAAGCGGCACAGCGTCGATATCAGCAAACGCTTTAAATAATGCTGCTTTTCCTTCCATGACCGGCAGCGATGCTTCAGCCCCAATATTCCCCAACCCTAATACAGCAGATCCATCGGAAACAACGGCAACAAAGTTTCCTTTCATCGTATAGCTATAAATCTTCTCCGGATTCTCATAAATGTCTTTACACGGCTCTGCTACCCCCGGGGAATAGGCTAAACTTAAATCACTTGCATTTTCTAACGGCACTTTCACGTTTACACTTAACTTTCCTTTCGCTTGCTTATGAAATTCTAACGATTTTTCCCGAAGGTTTTGCATAGCCTGACCTAGTTACTGACCGACAGTATTTTGTGTAACTAGGGTTTGCACCTCCTTTTTTTATGAATTTTAGCGTTTAATGTATCTGAATATTCCGAAATATTAAACCACGAAATTTGGACTGAAAATTTTCCAAAAATCAGGGCGCTGTACTTTCTTTTATGATAAGGGCATTCTACTTTACTAGAATGCCCTCGCAATATCGTTTATTGTTTAACAGAAGCAAACTTCGCTTTTGCTTCTAGACGGCGGCGGTGTAAAATCGGTTCTGTATAGCCGTTTGGTTGCTCGTAACCTTTGAATACAAGATCGCATGCCGCTTGGAACGCCACCGAGTTTTCATAATCTGGTGCCATCGGACGATATGCCGGATCGCCGGCGTTTTGTTCATCCACGACTTTCGCCATCCGCTTCAACGTTTCGAGCACTTGTTCTTTCGTGCAAATGCCGTGATGCAACCAGTTGGCAATATGCTGGCTTGAGATGCGCAATGTTGCACGGTCTTCCATCAACCCAATATTGTTAATATCCGGCACTTTTGAGCAGCCGATCCCTTGATCGATCCAGCGGACGACATAGCCGAGGATACCTTGTGCATTATTATCGAGCTCTTGTTGAATTTCTTTCGGTGTCCATTGCGGATTCACCGCTACCGGAATTTGCAAAATGTCGTCGCGATAATCGCCTTTTTCTTTGCGCAACTCATTTTGTACGCTTGCCACATCAATTTGATGATAATGAAGCGCATGCAACGTTGCGGCGGTCGGGGAAGGAACCCATGCCGTATTGGCGCCTGCCTGTAATTGGCTTCCTTTTTGTTTGAGCATTTCTGCCATCATATCCGGCATTGCCCACATCCCTTTTCCGATTTGCGCACGGCCTTGGAAGCCGGCAAAAAGACCGGTGCTCACGTTCGATTTCTCATATCCTTGCAGCCATGTCGACGTTTTCATATCGTTTTTACGAATCATCGGTCCTGCTTCCATTGACGTATGGATTTCATCTCCGGTGCGATCTAAGAAGCCGGTATTAATAAATACGATCCGGTCTTTCACTTGATAGATGCAATTTTTTAAGTTGAGCGTTGTGCGACGTTCTTCGTCCATGACACCGATTTTAATCGTGTTTCGTTTTAAACCGAGCATATCTTCGACGCGGTCAAACAGCTCGTTGGCAAACGCCACTTCCTCAGAACCGTGCATTTTTGGTTTGACGATATAAATGGAACCTTTTCTCGAGTTTGGATAACGGCTGTTGCCGATTAACGAGTGTTTCATAATTAAACTTGTCACAACCGCATCGAGTATTCCCTCGTATACTTCTTCGCCGTTTTCGTCCAATACCGTATTGTTCGTCATTAAATGGCCGACATTGCGGACGAACATAAGCGAACGGCCTGGCAACGTCATTTCTTCACCGCTTGGCGTTTGGTAAGTGCGATCTGGATTTAGCGCACGCGTCAACGTTTTATTTCCTTTTGTAAATGTAGCGGTTAAATCCCCTTTGATTAAGCCAAGCAAATTGCGATATACAAGCACTTTATCTTCCGCATCTACCGCTGCCACAGAGTCTTCACAATCCATAATCGTTGTGAGTGCCGCCTCTAAATAAATGTCTTTTATCCCCGCTTCGTCTGTCTTTCCGATCGGATGATCGCGGTCTATTTGAATTTCAATGTGCAGTCCGTTATTTTTTAATAAGAGTGCTGACGGCTCTTCCGCTCTTCCTTGATAGCCGACAAATTTTGTTTCGTCTTGGAGCGTTGCCGTATGGCCATCGCGGACAGTAACAACTAGTTTTCTGTCGACCACTGCATATTTCACAGCGTCTTTATGAGAGTAGCCGTTCAACGGCACGGCTTGATCTAAAAATTCGCGTGCGTAAGCGATTACTTTTTCACCGCGAACTGGGTTATACGTATTGCCACGCTCCGCGCCATCTTCTTCACTGATCGCATCCGTTCCGTACAGCGCGTCATAAAGGCTGCCCCAGCGAGCGTTCGCCGCATTGAGTGCATAACGGGCGTTCGTAATTGGTACGACTAGCTGCGGTCCGGCTTGAACGGCGATTTCATCGTCGACTCCTTCTGTCGTAATCGTAAAATCGTCCACTTCCGGCTCTAAATAACCAATTTCTGTTAAAAATGCTTTATATTCCGCAAAGTCGATATTTCCGCGGTGCTCCCTATGCCATTCATTTAACTTTTCTTGAATTTCGTCACGGCGTGCAAGCAACGCTTTGTTTTTTGGCGTTAAATCTTTCACTAACGTTCCGAAGTCCGCCCAAAACTGATCGCGATCTACCCCGCTATTCGGAATGACTTCATTGTTCATAAACTCGTAAAATAGTTCGGCTACTTGCAGATTTCCTACTTTCACGTACTTTGACATGCTCTTTTCCCCTTTCTCCCCTTCTTTATTGTTTGTTATTACGAAACACTGTTTCTTAATTATTTACCAAAATCATATCATGGAGCGAAAGTCATTTCAATCATTTTCTGGCGATTTTATCCCTTTTTTACTTCGACACAACGCCCTGGTGTTGGGAACAGCTTTCCAGCATTCAATAAGTTTTTCGGGTTAAAAACATCACGAATATTCGTTTGTGCGATAATTTCCTCATCATTGAAAATAAAGCGCATTTCTTCTTTTTTCTCGATTCCAACCCCATGCTCTCCCGTAATCGAGCCGCCAACCGCGGCACATGCTTGTAAACATTCGCTTCCGGCTGCTAGCGCTTTTTCCGTTTCTCCTGGTTTTTCTGCGTCAAATAGCACGAGCGGATGCAAATTCCCATCTCCTGCATGGAAAATATTTGCGATGCGCAATCCGTATTTTTGACTGATTTGTTGAATTTGTTGTAATACTTCCGGTAGCTTGCTGCGCGGAATGACCCCGTCTTGTACTAAGTAGTCCGGCGAAATGGCCCCCATTGCACCAAATCCGGTTTTCCGGTTCGCCCACCATCTTGCCCGTTCTTGTTCATTTTGCGCCACTTTTACTTCGCGAACGTTCCGCTGGCGGCAAATGTGCAAAATTGCTTCGATTTGTTCAGCAATTCCAGCAGAAATGCCGTCCACCTCAATTAATAGCAATGCTTCAATATCTTTCGGATGGCCTACGGGAAACGCGGCTGCTTCCACCGCTTCAATCGCTGTTTGGTCCATCATTTCTAAAGCGGCTGGAACCATTCCGGCGGAAATGATGTCGGAAACGGCTTGGCTTGCATCGGCAACGCGGTCAAAATAGGCAAGCACCGTCTGCTTGGCCTCCGGATTTTTTAAAATGCGCACCGTAATTTTCGTAACGATGCCGAGTGTCCCTTCCGAGCCAGTCAATAATCCAAGCAAATCGTACCCCGGCGGATCAGGAATACCGTTTTCGCCAATCTCGACAATCTCGCCATTTGGTAGCACGACTTCCAGTCCTAAAATATGGTTCGTTGTGACGCCATATTTTAAACAATGTGCCCCTCCAGCATTTTCGGCAACATTGCCGCCGATCGTACAGCAATATTGGCTTGAAGGGTCAGGCGCATAGTAATATCCTCGATCAGAGATCGAGTTGGTTAACTTTAAATTGACAAACCCCGGTTCAACAACTGCACGACGGTTTTCTAAATCGACGCTAATCAAGCGTTTCATCCGCACTAAACTAATAATGACTTCGCCGTTTAACGGAATCGCTCCTCCGCTTAGTCCTGTTCCTGCTCCGCGAGCAAGAAACGGCAAATCGTGTTCATGACAATATTTGACGATAGCCGCCACTTCTTCGGTGTTTTTCGGAAACACGACCGCTTTCGGCAAATGGCGATGCACAGTAAATCCGTCACAATCATAGGCAAGTAAATCTTCTTTTTTATATAAAATCGATTTCTCGCCGCCAACGATACGGGCTAACGCTTGAATGTGTGGATCGTTCGTGTGAATGCCTTTTCCCCTCATGTACGGTCCTCCTTCCCTTCTTCTTTTTGATACGCCCAATCCAATAGCTGCACAGTATGCACGACTTTTTGATTTCGTCCGTGCTTAAGTACCCCCATCGCCATTTGCAACATACAGCCTGGGTTTCCCATTGAAATCAATTCGACGTCTTCAGGAACGTTTTCCATTTTGCTTTTCAGCACCGCACCTGCCATCTCCGGATGGGTGATATTGTAAATACCGGCACTGCCACAGCATCGGTCGGCGTTCGGCATATACACCATTTCTACCCCAGGAATGCTCGATAAAATGGCACGCGGTTCTTGACGTATTCCTTGACCATGCGCCAAATGGCATGCATCGTGGTACGTAATGCGCGTATTTAGCTGTGCTTTCGGTATTTCATATCCTGTGTCGTACAAATATTTTGAAATATCTTCTACTTTCCGTGAAAACTCCTCCGCTTTTTCATGCCATACCGGATCATTACGGAACAATTCCGGATACTCTTTTAACATACAACCGCAGCCAGCCGCGTTGACAATGACGCGATCGACATGCTGAAACGCTTCGATATTTTGTTTTGCAAGTTCCCGGCCTGTTTCCCTGTCACCGGCATGCACATGCAGCGCCCCGCAGCACGTTTGATTTTGCGGAATGACCACATCATTTCCATTTCTCGTCAACACGCGGATCGTCGCTTCATTAATATCGCTAAACATCACATCCATGACACATCCTGTCAATAATGCGACCGTATGCTTTGTTTCCCCTTTTGCCTTAATGACATTGACATGTTTATATTTTTTCCGCACTGGCTCGCTTATTTCCGGCAAAATCGCTTCCATATCTGCTAAATGCTGCGGCATAATATGAATAAGCTTCGTTTTGCGCGCTAATTTTTGCAATCCGCTTTTTTGGTACAGTTTCAACAAATTCCCTAACGCATGCAGGCGGGTTGGATGTGGAAACACTCCTTGCAAGAAAAACTTGCTAACGAATGCTTTCCATCCGGTTAACGGAATCGCCTGGCGAATTTGCCCTCGCACTTCTTCAATAAGACCACCGACATCGACATCGGCAGGGCAAGCGGTTGTACACGCACGGCAATCTAAGCATGCAAAAATCGGATCGATAAAGTCTTCATTGATTTCGAGTTTGCCTTCCGCTACCGATTTCATTAGATGCACCCGTCCACGCGGCGAATGTTGCTCTTGCCCCGTCTGTTCATATGTTGGGCACGACTCTAAACACATGCCGCAATGGACGCAATCCGCCCATTTGTTCGGATCCGGCAAATCGTTCCATAAATAATTTCCTAAACTGCCTGGCGTACACACCGGTCCTTGCTTGATATCACTTTCCCGCAAACTCATGTTAGATCCCCCCTACAAACCGTTGGTCGTTTAAAATTCGATTCGGGTCGATTTTCGTTTTAATTCCTTCTAGCAAAAAGAAGTAGGACGGTTTTCCTCCCCAAACGTCGATCGTACGGCGCAAAGAAAGCGGTAAATGCTTGACGATCGCATATCCTTTTCGCTGTACCGCTGTCGCTCGCAGTTGTTCAATTGCAGCAGTGACCGATTCGGCAGCACCTTTTATATACACTTGACACAGTCCATGCGCGAGCCCACCGTGCGCTTCGATGTTTACATGACAAACATCTTGCAACAATTCGCTCTCCCGCAAAATATGGAGCACATCAAGGTTGACGACCCCGATTTTAACCACAGCTTCGACAACTGTATTTCCGTCCTCTTTCATGTTGGCACCATTCGGACCGATTTGATAAAACGTATTCCAGAACGACCGAGCTTCTTGCGGTGAAAAAATCGCAATCGTTGTATTAGGCGGTTGGATGCGTTGAACAAATTCTTCTTGGTAGTGGACAGCGCTTTCAACATCTTCAAAACCGATCGCTAACGTATAAGCGCGTTGCCCAACAAGCCGTTCCGCCAAAGATGGATTTAACAGTTCTAAACAAACAGGCTCCATCATCGAATCCAAAAATTGCACCGCAAATGAACGAATGCTATCAATATCCCCTGTTTGGAATGATAGCAACACAAGGCTTTCATATTTCGGTAGCGGACGGAGTTTAATCGTCACCTCCGATAAAATCCCGAGCGTTCCCATCGATCCAATAAATAACTTGTTCATATCGTAGCCGGCCACGTTTTTTACCACTTTGCCGCCTGAGCGAATGACCGTTCCGTCCGGATAAACGGTTCGTAACCCGATCACGCTGTCTCGAGCAGAACCATAACCAAGCCGTTTAGGACCGCTTTCATTCGCGGCAATGACACCGCCAACCGTTGCGTATTGCGGCCACGCAGGATCCAATGCCACTTTTTGATTATACTCAGCTAAATAATCTTGTAATTGTTGAAACGGGGTACCTGATTTAACGGTGACGACCATATCAGCTACCGCATGTTCTACAATTCCGCTGTAATTCGCCAATGAAAGCAAAATATCTGCACATTCGACCAAACCGCCAAATCCGCGTTTCGTCCCGCCGCCGATAATGGCGATCTTTTTTCCGTTTTGATGAGCATATTTCACGATTTTAGAAATGGCTTCTTCCGATTGCGGATAAACCGCTACTTTTCCGCCATTGCCAAGCGGATGAACGTCTTGCTCTTCCACTTGTATTTCTGGAAACATCGCTTTTAATTCAGCTGCCAATTCTGCCGTGAGCAACAGTCACCCCTCCTTTTTGTTTCGTAATAAGAAACAATGTTTCTTATTACGAAGAAAAAAATATACATTTTCGCACATCACTACACTACGAAAGCTGCAACCAAAACAAAATAACGCGTCTCACATCACCTTCCTATATGTATTATTAAAACATCTATTTTTCTATTTTTCAACGAATTTTTAGAATTTACAAAACAATCAATCTATATTTTTTATATCAAGCACAGCATTCACTCCTTCATGAAAAACGGCAAGCGATTACGAGCGGGCTTGCCGTTTCTATCGTAGTACAAGGAAGTGTAATTAAAAACGTCGTACCTTGTTCAGAACTTGCGTATATATAAGTTGAAATTTTGTTTTACATCCAGCGGATCACTTCACCACGTTATATCATATCGGTTTGTATTTAGATGAAAACGGAAACAAAAAATCGGAAATTCTTTATTGCAACTTATATAGTTGCGTGAAAGAGGCTTATCTAACACGACGGTCTTTCGGAAGCCAGAACGTTAAAATACCGAGTAGTGGAAGAAAGCTGCACATAATCATCAGCGATTTTAACGTATATACGTCAGCAATTTTCCCAAGCACTACCGCCCCAAGCGCACCCATGCCAAATGCAAGGCCAACAATCAATCCTGAAGCCATACCGACATTTCCCGGAAGCAATTCTTGGGCATAGACGACAAAGGTGGAAAAACTAGAAGATAAAACAAACCCGGCGATAAAAACAATCGGCAAAACAAGTCCAAGCGGAAGATACGGAAGAATGAGTGCAAACGGCGCGGTGCCAAGCGTCGAAGCTAACATTAAATTCCGTCTTCCAAACCGATCGGCAAGTGGACCCCCAAAAAACGTTCCAATCGCTCCGGCAATCATAAAAACAAATAAGTACAGCTGCGCTTCTCGGATAGAAATGCCGTAATACTTTATTAAATAAAATTGATAATAGTTCGAAATGCCAGCGTAATACCATGAACGGGCAAATACTAAAAAGATTAAAAGCAATAAAGCAAAAACAACCCGATTACGTGTAGCTTTGTCAGTGGTTGCTTCGCTTTTTTCTTTGCGGGTGCGCGCTGCTTGCTCCAACTTGCCTGCATACCATTTTGATACCCGAAATAGCACAATCATTCCAACCATCGCGACAAGTGCAAACCAGCTAGCTCCTTTTTGTCCAAATGGCACGAAAATAAGCGCCGTAAACAGCGGTGCTAGCGCGTTCCCTGTATTGCCGCCAACTTGATAAATCGACTGAGCAAGCCCTCGCTTTTCCCCTGCCGCAAAATAAACGACGCGCGACCCTTCCGGATGAAACACTGCAGAACCTAAGCCGATGAAAAGAACCGCTAATAAAACAAAGAAAAAGTGCGGCGCAAATGCTAAACCAATCATCCCTAATAAACTTGCGCCCATACCAAGCGGCAAAAAATGCGGCGAAGGATGGCGGTCAGAAAATAAGCCGACGACCGGCTGTAGCACCGATGAAGTCATATTAAGCGTAAAAGCAATCCAGCCGATTTGCGTATACGACAATTTCATCGATGATTCCAAAATCGGAAAAAGTGCGGGGACGACGGCTTGCATCGCATCATTCAACAAATGGCCGACGCTAATCGCAATTAAAATCGGGTACACTGTCGTGCGGATACGCGCGGCCTGTTCTACATTTACTTGCATTGTTTCCCTCTCCCTACAAAATGAATGGAATATTTACATTATAATCCTTTTTTCAAATGTTGCAATTTTTTTGCTTTTCGTGCGCAAAAAGAAAAACACCCGCTAAGTAGGCTTAGCGGCAGCGCTCATCATAATCTAGACAGCGGCTCAACAATACAAAAAACCGCCCATCATCGATGAACGGTTATTGATCGCTTACTTTTTCTAGAATGGCATCTCCTGTTCGGCTGACGCGAACGTAGGCGAAGCGGGCGCGGCGCTGCACGTCTCCTCCTGTTTTTTCCGGGACAAAATACGACTCAATGCCGTAAATCACGGTGTCGCCATTCATTTTTCCGTTCATTAATACATCTCCGGTTTGATAAGCGTCCGGATGGTACGGCTTTCCGTTGAGCGAATAAATATCGACGAAACGATGGACACCAGTTTCATCTTTCCGTAAAATGACTTGAATCGTCCCCCGTTCGTTCACGTTTTTTACCGTAGAAATTTCGTATCCGAGCCGTACATAATCCCCTTGTAACAACGAGCGCGGATCGACCGGCACTAATTCGAGCTTCACTAACTGGCCATGCTGCATGTGCTGTTCTTTAGAAAACGCGGTATATCCGATAAAACTAAGTTGCATCACGACGATAACGGCTAACGGTAGCCACTTTTTCGCGAAAATGTTCACCTGCCCCATAAAAACAAGTTGTTTTCGCTTCTCGACAATCGCGGTAGCAGCGAGCAATAAAACACCTGCAAGCAATAAACTGAGCGATTTATGCAACAAATCCCATGCGTACTCGTAATACTTCCATACGAAAAACAGCCACCAATAGCCCCATGCTACTGCGCGTTCATCCGCAGCTTTTTGTAAAAAGAGAAACCCAAGTACAGCCGCGACAAACAACACATGAAACAGCACATACCATCGATCAATTCCACCTATATCAACTGTTGTTAGCAACAGTGCACCGAATCCAAGCAAAAGAAAGGCGATTCGTTCGTAACGATTTTTGCTATGCGTATATAACGCACCGTTGAAAATAAGGACAAATAGCATCGTGAAACGAAAATCGTCCGTCCAGTGGGACACGACGATCGCACCATAAACGGACACAGCGATGGTCGTCATGATGCGTACCCCGATGCTCGTAGAACGGAAAAACACCCCGGCTAAAACGACGCTGTAGCTCGCCAATAACCAAACGGAAACGCCCGAAGCACTCAGCGCCCCAAGCATATACCCAACTGCTAGCAACGTATAACGAACCACTTTGTTCCCTTTGCGCCAAACGAGCGCTGGAACGACAAAGCCACCAATTGACAACCAAAACAAAGCATACGGGGAAAAATCGTTCGTCCATAGGGCGATGAGACCCATCACACTCGAAACGGCAAGCGCGGAGGCAACAGCGGTTACGAGCGCTTGAAACAATAGAACGAACACCTTCCCTTTCTCGTCAGAGGTAGAAGGAACATCAGAGGCAGAGCGGGAACGCTTCATCGTCCGTTGCACTAAGAAAACGCCCATATAAATAATGGCAGCCGCTAGTAATAGACCTGCAAAAAATACCCACTCTTGAAAATACTGTTCGACGATGCGAAAATATTGGGCGATGAAAAATGCGCCGGCAAATATGCCTGTAAGCAACACATACGACCGCCGTTTTAAAAAATAAAAGAGAACGATAAATAAAAGCGCATACGCATACGGCCAAAATCGAAACTTCTCCTCCGTTATCCCTATCACAAACAGAAGGAAAAGCCAGCCATGCATTGCCACATAGGCGGCGTACGCCAATTTGGAGCGGCTGCTAACCCAGATAACAGCATTACTAACCGAAAACACAAGAAGAGTTGCAAACGATTCCCATTCGCTACGTTCCACTTGGTAAGAAGACGGAAAATAATAAAACCAAAACGTAAGCTGCAATAACACGATGCTCAAAAATCGAAGAGGGTCATAGCGGGTCAATAAAGCAAAGAAGGAACTTGGAATGAGCCAAACGAGAAAAAGCCAAAAACTATCCGCGTGAGAATTGTAAATTTGCCCAACTAATGCAACCGAAATGCCAAATGCAATCGCCCCGCACACAAATAGCCAGTTACTCAAAAACCGATGGTGCCTTACCGTATAAGCAACGATTGCGCTTCCCCCATAAAACATCCCCATTAAGCCAACGCTCAATGCCACTTTCGTCCACCGGTCAAACCCTTGCCAATTCGCCGCAAAAAAATAAATAATTGCCGACACAAGAAGCGACACTCCTAACAAATACCCTGTCTTCACCATACGTTCCGTCATCTTGTTGCCTCCTTTGTGCGCATGCGCCGTTTCCATTAGTATACTATAACTTCTTCGCGCGCGATAGGTGTAAGGAAAATAAGAAAAACGCAAAACACCCGCCTATCGGCGATGGAAGCACAAGTTCGGACGGAGGCTTAAGCCAAGCAAAGCTTGGCCTTGCGTAGGCGGATTCGAGGAAGTAAACTCAGCGTGTTGATTAACCATTAAAAACCAGTTGACATCGCGCTCTATTCCTAGCTTTTCTGCCGTAGTCGGCAAGCGGTTCGCTTGCCGACTGGACATGCTGTACGCATGCTCTCCTCGAACAATGAACGCTTTGCGGGCAAATTACATTTGCTCGCCGGCGTTCTTGTTCGAGGGAAGAGGCAGAGAAGCTTGTGTTCAGCTATATGATTTTGTGTTTTTTAGTAAAATAATGGATAATCAACACTCGTGGAGTCAGCCTCTTTTTGCTATGATTAATCATGAAAGTTCGTGCCATCAGTGACGGCTTTGACGATGCCAACACGGATGACGAAGTCGCCAAAATGCTCGCCGTCCAGCCGCTCTTTGGCGTAACGAGACAGAAGAACACGCAGCTCGCGTAAAATTTCTTCCTCTCCAATATTTTCGCGGTACAGTTTGCCAAGGCGGCTGCCGTCAAACGCCGCGCCGAGATACATATTGTATTTGCCAACTGCTTTGCCGATGAATGCAATTTCGGCTAGCACGTGGCGAGCACAGCCGTTTGGACAGCCGGTCATGCGAATCGTAATTTCTTCGTCGCGAAGTCCGTTTTCCTCAACAATTTCCTCGATTTTGTCAAGCAGCTTCGGCAAATACCGCTCTGCTTCTGCCATCGCCAATCCGCACGTCGGCAAAGCGACACACGCAAGCGAATTGCGACGAAGGGCGCTGTAACGTTTGCCGTCTGTCAATCCGTATTGTTGAATCAACGCATCGATTTCTGCTTTTTTCTCGCTTGGCACGTTCGCGATGACTAAGTTTTGGTTCGCAGTCAAGCGAAAATCGCCCGTATGAACTTTCGCAATTTCCCGCAAGCCGGTCATCAACTTGTAATCGTCCGTATCTTTCACTCGGCCTCCTTCCACAAACAACGTAAAATGCCACGTTCCGTTCACCCCTTCGACCCAGCCATAACGGTCGCCGTTATGTTCGAAATGGTAAGGGCGCGCTTCTTCTAATTTCCACCCAAGACGGCGCTCTAATTCAGCCTTCACTACTTCTAAACCAAGCCGGTCAATCGTATATTTAAAGCGGGCGTGTTTGCGCACCGAGCGATTGCCGTAATCGCGCTGAATCGTGACGACTTTTTCCGCTACATCAATCACTTGTTCTGGCTTACAAAAACCGATCACTTTCGCTAGCTGCGGATACGTTGTGCGGTCGCCGTGCGTCATTCCCATCCCACCGCCGATCGCTACATTAAAACCAACGAGTTTTCCATGTTCGACAATCGCGATAAACCCAAGATCTTGCGAAAAGACATCGACATCGTTTGACGGTGGGACGGCGATACCGATTTTAAATTTCCGCGGCAAGTAAAGCGGTCCGTAAATCGGTTCTTCCTCTACTTCTGGTGTGCCCGCTACTTTTTCTTCGTCCAGCCAAATTTCGTAATACGCCCGTGTGCGCGGCAATAAATGGTCGCTTAACATTTTCGCCCATTCATACACTTCCGCATGTACTTCTGACTGGTACGGATTCGGGTTGCACATGACGTTTCGGTTGACGTCGCCACATGCGGCTAACGTCGTAAGGAGCGCATCGTTAATGGCTTGCAGCGTTTTTTTCATGTTCCATTTTAATACGCCATGAAACTGGAATGCTTGCCGTGTCGTGAGCTTCAATGTCCCGTTCGCATATGTCCGCGCCAATTCGTCCATCGCCAGCCACTGTTCCGGTGTCGCTACACCGCCTGGGGTACGGACGCGGATCATAAATTGATAGGCAGGCTCTAACTTTTGTTTTTGCCGCTCTGCTCGCAAATCGCGGTCATCTTGCAAATAGCTGCCATGAAACTTCATTAACCGGTTGTCATCTTCTGGAATTCCGGCGGTAATTCGGTCTTCCATCGTTTCTTTCAATGTGCCGCGCAAATAGTTGCTTTCTTGCTTAATGCGCTCGACGTCGCTTGGCGGTCCATCTGGTGCTTTCAATACAATTTTTTCCACAACCATTCCTCCTTAATACACGTCGCGTTGGTACCGTTTTTGTTTTTGCATTTCCGAGACATACGCTTCCGCTTGTTCACTCGTCATATTTCCTTCTTTTGCGATAATATCAATAAGCGTTTGATGAACGTCGCGCGCCATATGTTGTTTATCGCCGCAAACGTAAACGACAGCGCCTTCTTCTAGCCAGCGGAACAGCTCTTTGCTTTGCTCAAGCATGCGATGTTGGACATACACTTTTTCTTTCGTATCGCGTGAAAACGCGACATCCATTTTCGTTAATACGCCGTTTTTCAGCCACGTTTGCCATTCCGTTTGATAAAGGAAGTCGGTCACGAAATGTTGGTCGCCAAAAAACAGCCACGATTTCCCTTTGGCACCAACTGCCTCACGCTCTTGCAAAAAGCTGCGGAACGGCGCCACCCCTGTACCTGGTCCAACCATGATGATCGGAGTACTCGGATCTTTTGGCAGTTTAAAGTTCGGATTTTGATGAACGAACACAGGAAGTTTGTCGCCAATGTGCAGACGCTCCGCACAAAACGTCGAGCAAACTCCTTTCCGTAAACGTCCGTGCGCTTCATAACGAACCGCACCAATCGTTACATGCACTTCTTCTGGATAAGCTAATAAACTGCTTGCAATGGAATAAAAGCGCGGCTGCAGCTTCCGCAAGAAGGAAACGAACTGTTCTGGCGTCATCTCCCACGGGCCGAAATCACGAAGGACATCCAATACATCGCGCCCTTTCATATATTCTTTTCGCTTCGCTTCCTGTTCAGCGGAAAGAAGCGCATGGAAATCGCGATTTTTCGAAAACTCCGCTAATTTTTGCAACAGCTGCTCTGTCAATACCGTAATTTCTAAACGCGATAGTAACGCTTCTCGCAACGGTTCTTCCTCTTGATCGACGGAAACCGGCGTTTCTGAATTCCATCTCATCTCTTGAATGATTAGATCGACTAACTCCGGATCATTTTTTGGAAAAATGCCGAGCGCATCGCCTGGTTCAAACGTAAGTCCCGACCCTTCTAGCGATAGCTCGATATGACGTGTTTCTTTATTCGAGCCGCGTCCATTTAAGTTGATATTTTCTAATACTTCCGCTTCGAACGGGTTTTTTCGCGAATAAAGTGCGGTCGATGGTGCTTGTGTCGGTTGTGGCGCTGCCACGGCAACCGCTTCTTGCTTATCTAACTCGCTAAGCACCCCATCAAGCCATTTCGCTGCCGCCTCTTCGTAGTCGACGTCACAATCGATGCGTTCATATAAACGCTTTCCACCTAACTCTTCTAACCGCTTGTCAAAATCTTTTCCTGTCTTGCAAAAATGCTCATACGACGTATCGCCAAGCGCCAGCACGGAAAAGCGAAGATGATTGAGTTTCGGCGCGCGCTTGCTATGGAGAAATTCGTAAAATGCTAACGCGTTATCCGGCGGCTCCCCTTCACCATACGTACTGACGACAATCAGTAGCGTATTGATTTTTTTCAAATCGTTTGGCTTAAAATCAAGCATCGAGGAAACAGTGGCGTGAAACCCGCGACTTTTAAGCGCTTGCCCTGTTTTTTCTGCTAATTTTTGCGCATTGCCCGTCTGCGACCCGTAAAGAACGGTCACTTCCTTAGATACTGGTGCTTCTAGTTGTACAGCTGAACCAACCGACTGCGTTGCGGCTAAATAGCCACTCAACCAAAGCTTTTGCCCTGGCGTCAACGTCGGCCAAAGCCGGTTGAGCAGTTCGACTTGCTGTTCGCTAAATGGACTGTTTGTTACTTGAAATTGCAACGACCTTCACCTCTTTGCCTTCCCATCGATTATATTTCTATTATTCCTATAAATTAAGTGTGGTTTATTACTACACTTTACTCTAAAACAGAAAATTAGTAAAATAAATATAAATTATGAAATCTATTAATATCTTTAATAATTAAGGGGAGAGCGCGGCGTGTACTACGAAGAATTAAAAACGTTTGTGACGTTAGCCGAAGTGAAAAATTTTACGAAAACAGCGGAACTTCTTCATTTATCCCAACCTAGCGTTAGTTTGCACATTAAAAATTTAGAAAAAGAGTTTCAGACGAAATTATTCGTTCGCTCGCCAAAACGGCTGCAAATGACGCCGACCGGAGAAATGTTGTACGACCGTGCCAAGCAAATGATCGCTCTGTATGAACAGACGAAACAAGATATTTTAGAGCACCACCATTCCGTCAAAGGAACGTTAAAAATCGGGGCTAGTTTTACGATTGGAGAATATATTTTGCCACCGCTCTTATTTGAGCTGCAAAACGACTATCCAGAGCTTGAGCTAGAAGTCGTCATCGGCAATACGAAAGAAATCGTCGAACTGGTTCGCTCGTTTCAAGCCGACATCGGCTTAATCGAAGGGCAGACGAACGAAAAAGAACTGTCTGTCCATGCGTTTATGCAAGACGAGCTTGTCATTGTAGCGTCCAATACTCACGAACTTGTTGGCAAAGCGGAAGTGTCAATCGCGGATTTGCAAAATCAAGCTTGGATTACACGAGAAGTCGGATCCGGTACGCGGGAATATTTTAACCATTTTATTCGCTCGAACGGGCTAAAAATAAAATCGCTCATGATCATCAGCAGCAACCAAGGCATTAAAGAGGCGCTCATCGCTGGCAGCGCACTGTCGCTTCTTTCGCGCAGCGTCGTCGCGCGCGACATTAATCACGGACATTTATCGGTTCTTCGGTTGAACTACCCGCCGTTTCACCGGACGTTTTCCTACATTTACTCCCCTATTATGGCCAACAAAAAGAACGTCCATGTGTTGCTTCACGCATTAGAAAGAAAGCGGGGGGTATAAATCCCCCGCCCTTCTTGCGCTACTAACCGAGCAGCTGTCCATTACTATGCTTTTTTCGCATTAGAACAGCCCGCGCGCGTTTCCATGTTCGTCGACATCCATGTGCAATGCCGCTGGATGTTTCGGCAATCCTGGCATCGTCATCACATCGCCGGTTAAGGCAACGAGAAAACCAGCACCAATCGACGGTTTTAATTCGCGTACTGTAATTGTGAAATCGGTTGGTCGTCCAAGTTTTGTTGGGTCATCGGAAAGCGAATATTGCGTTTTTGCCATGCAAATCGGGAGCTTGTTCCAACCAAACGATGTAAATTGCTCGATTTGTTTTTTCGCCTTGTCGGAAAAATAAACGTCGCTTGCGCCATAAACAATGCGCGCGATTTTTTGAATTTTATCGGCAATTGGCTCGTCCAATTCGTACAATGGGGTGTAGGTGCTTGTTGTATTTTCCACCACTTCCAATACTTTACGCGCCAAATCGATTCCGCCGTTTCCACCTTTTTCCCACACTTCCGTTAACGATACCGGGTATCCTTTTTCTTCGCAAAATGCGGTTAATGCTTGAATTTCTTTATCTGTATCAGTGATAAAACGGTTAATTGCCACAATGAACGGCAACCCAAACGCTTGAATCGTTTCAATATGTTTCTCTAAATTGCTTAATCCTTTTTTTAACGCTTCGACATTTTCGATCGACAGCTGTTGTTTCGCCACACCGCCATGCATTTTTAATGCGCGAATCGTCGCAACAATGACGACCGCTGCTGGTTGAATCCCGGCCATGCGCGCCTTTATATGCAAGAACTTCTCCGCACCTAAATCGGCGCCAAACCCTGCCTCCGTCACGACATACTCTCCGAGTTTTTGCGCCATTTTTGTTGCGATGACGCTATTGCACCCATGAGCGATATTCGCAAACGGCCCACCGTGCACGAGTGCAGGTACATGTTCTACTGTTTGGACTAAATTTGGCTTTATCGCATCTTTTAATAAAAGCGTTAGCGCTCCTTCAACGCCAAGGTCAGCTACTGTTACCGGCTGACGCTCCACGTTATACGCTACAACAATTTTTGCTAAACGTTGTTTTAAATCTTGTAAATCGGTCGCTAAGCAAAACACCGCCATAATTTCAGAGGCAACGGTAATATCAAATCCGTCCTCGCGCGGCACGCCTTGCGTCGGTCCGCCTAAACCGACCACTACTCGTCGCAGCGCACGGTCATTTAAATCAAGAGCTCGTTTCCAAACGATGCGGCGCGTATCGATTCGTAGCTCGTTTCCTTGATGAATATGGTTATCGATGAAAGTGGCTAAGGCATTATTCGCGGTCGTAATCGCATGCAAATCGCCTGTAAAGTGAAGATTAATGTCTTCCATCGGCAATACTTGTGAATACCCTCCGCCTGTCGCCCCGCCTTTTATTCCCATCGTTGGACCAAGAGAAGGTTCCCGCATCGCAACCACGACTTTTTTGCCGAGTTTATGCAACGCTTGAGCAAGTCCGACGGTTACGGTCGATTTTCCTTCTCCTGCCGGTGTTGGGTTAATTGCCGTGACTAAAATGACTTTGCCGTCTTGTTTCGTCGAAAGTCGTTTCATCGCCTCAAGCGAAATTTTCGCTTTATAATGCCCGTACGGCTCGAACTCTTCCTCTAAAAGATCGAGCTCGCTCGCAATTTCTTGAATACGCTTTAGTTTCGTTTCTTGAGCAATTTCAATATCCGTCTTGATCTTCGTCGTCGTTGTCATGTTTCATCCTCCAGCACAAAATGCAATCGCAACCAACCTTTATTTTAGCACGATTTATCGAAAATACATAATTCATTCATGTTCATCTACGAGAAAATTGGTAAAAATAAAAAAGAGCCGGACACCCCGGCTCTAATTCACGTTTCATTCGAATTCATCAAAAACAACAAGCGGCTATTATTTTATTTTTACCGCTGTTCCGGTTGCGATGCACATCATCATGCCGTCTCTTAATGTTTCAAAATCAAGATCCACACCAATAACGGCGTTGGCTCCCATGTTTTTGGCTTTACTTACCATCTCTCGTACTGCCATTTCTCGTCCTTCTGCAAGTTTGCTTTCATACGTTCCGCTTCGTCCGCCAATAATATCAGTGATGCTGGCTAAAAAATCACGTACGACATTCGCACCTAATATCACTTCACCTGCAACGATTCCTAAATATTCTTCAATTTCTTTTCCTTCAATGTTATTTGTAGTCGTTACAATCATCCTGCTCGCCCTCCTCACGTCTTAAAAAAAGTAACTTTATTAAAATATTCTACTAAACATAAGAAAATACCTCTCACTACTACTAGTTTTTCGGTTGTGTTACGATTAGGTCAAATCTCACGGCAGCCGATGCCCTGCCGCGCGGTAAATGTCGTACCATTCTTTTCGGGAGAGCTGTACGTTACTCGCTTGGCAAATGTCTTTTAAACGAGCGGTATTTGTTGTGCCAATGATGACTTGCATGTTCGCCGGGTGCCGTAAAATCCAAGCGACCGCTATCGCTGATTTACTTACTCCTTTTTCCTCGGCTAGCCGTCCGAGTACTTCATTGACTTCCGGAAATTTCTCGTTGTCAATGAAAACTCCTTCAAAAAAGCCGTATTGAAACGGGGACCACGCTTGGATGGTGATATTTTTTAGACGACAATATTCTAAAATATGTCCGTCGCGGTTAATCGCCCCTTCAAATAACGTGTTTGCTTGAATGCCGCTCGTCACTAAATTCGCGTGCATAATGCTAAACTGCATTTGATTGGCGATAATCGGCTGTTTGACATATGCTTGTAACAGCTCGATTTGCATGCTGTTAAAGTTGCTCACCCCGAAATAGCGAACTTTTCCATTTGTATATAATCGTTCAAACGCCTCCGCCACTTCTTCTGGTTCCATTAATGTATCTGGTCGGTGAAGAAGCAAAATATCTAAATAGTCGGTTTGAAGCCGTTGTAAAATCCCATCTACCGAAGTTAAAATATGTTCTTTCGAAAGATCGTAATAGCCATCACGAATCGAACATTTACTTTGAATGTGGATGCGTTCACGCAAATCAGGGCGAGAGGCGAGCACTTCACCAAACAACTCTTCGCAACGCCCTTTGCCATAAATATCCGCGTGGTCAAACATCGTAATTCCTGCTTCGAGCGCTTCGTCTACATAACGCGACAGTTCTGAAACCGACATATTCGCAATTCTCATGCACCCTAGCACGATTTCCGAAGCCATTAGACCAGATTTTCCAATATGGAGTTGTTTCATTTATCCATCCTCCTCGTGAAACTAATCATTCTCCATGAAAGATCAAACATACACAAGAACTTTTCGATAAAACCCTTGTGTATGTCACAACTAACTAAAAATCTTTGTTACATCAAGCGAAAATGCGGGAAAAACAGATGAACATATGTTTCCTTTTTCCTTGATCACTTCCATCTGGTCGTATTGACCTTGTTCGTTTAGCGCATACACTTGTATGCTATTTAGCATCGGATTGACAATCCAATATTCTTTTACTCCATAGCGCATATAAATATTTAGCTTAAAAACTAAATCATGCGCTTGATTGGATGGACTTAAAATTTCTATGATCCATGTAGGCACACCGACATATTTTTGATCTTGTAGCCCTTCTTTATCACAAATGACGCATAAATCAGGAATGACAATATGTTTTTCGTCAATCTCATGGCTGTACAACTCAACATCAAATGGGGCATGAAACACTTCACAATCTGTTCCTTCAAAAAAGTGAAAAAGTTCGACGTACATGCGCCCAGATATTCGCTGATGCTTTGTAGACGGTGAAGGGGTCATACATACAACCCCATTCATATATTCCAACCGTTTATCTGTTGCCTCTTTTAATTTATAATACTCCTCCAACGACATCCAACGTTGGTTAGCGATGCTCACGAAATCACTCCTTTTTTACTCCATTATACTTTCCTTTTGAAGCCGCTTCTATTGCGAACTGCGCCCCTATTCACTCAACGGCACGCAAAATGAAAATAAATAACTAACGATCTCCTCTTCATTTACGCGAAAATACATACGACTGTATAACGATATAAATCGTGCCGACAAATACGATGATCATAAATAAAACAAAACGCCATGCATTCGCTACAAATGCGGTGAACATCATCAACACGCCCATCATGACAAATACTTTGCCGCCAAGGCGGTGCGTTTTTTGCCAGACCGTTTCATTTTCCAACGTCCATGGCGTGCGAATGCCGATGAAATAGTTCGGTTTAATTTTTGGTAGATAGTTTCCAAGGACAATAAATAATACTCCTATTCCAATCGGAACAAATAGGTCAATTTGAACAGGAATCCCGACATTGTATGCAAGCGTACCGAGATGAAGCGTGAAAAAGAAAGTGACGAGCACGTTTAAAAAAAGACGATATACCCCTTGAAACTTCTCGTAATTTTCTTTTCTCGGATCTAATTTCGGGAGGGCGGCCAACAACACAACGATCCCTGTTAAAAAAAGCGGAAATAAAAGCGCTCCCCACCATTTGTTCGCAAAGCCGTCTGCTTCTCCGGTGGCGTTCCAATGAATCGCTACCTCGTTTGGCAAATACGGAATCGCCACGAAGCTCACAACATAACTACATACAATTAAACTGATGACGAACACGTTTTTCTTCATCATTGTTCACCTTCTTTTTGTAATATATCGTAAAACCAGCTCATTAAGTCTTGGAAAACGGTCGTATTTAATGAATAGTAAATATGCTGGCCGACGCGCCGGTCTTCAATTAAGTCCGCTTGCTTTAATATTTTTAAATGATGAGAGACGCTCGGCTTTTGCATCGCAAAATGGTCAGCAATTTCCCCTGCCGTCAAGTCCCCTTTTTTAAGGAGTGAAAGAATTTTCCTACGATTCGGATCCGCAATCGCTTTAAACGCCTCATTAAACGACATCACGATCACCAACTTTCTTTTAGATATTTAGACAAATTTCTAAATATCGATCAAAAAATTAGATATTTAGATAAATTTCTAATTACATGATATTCCATAACGTGTTTGTATGTCAATCGTTTTTCCACGACATCACCTGTCTTCCTATTTTTAATCACGGCATAAAAAAGAGCACCAAATAAAGTGCCCTTTATAGTAGACTAAGCAATGCTTTTTTATATAACATAAGACAAAACGCATGGTAATGAAGGTAAAGTTCCCCTCCACTATGCGACTTTAGACAATACAAAGATACATATCCGCAGTTAAAATTCCGGCAAATGCGATATGCTCGTCCTTACGCCCATCTTTCCAAAAAAAGAGAGCCATCATTGTGATGTGGCTCTCTGAACAATAAATATTTAATTTCGAATGAGATAGTCAAACGCCCCTAATGCGGCAGTAGCGCCTGACCCCATCGAAATAATAATTTGTTTGTATGCACTGTCGGTGCAGTCCCCTGCCGCAAACACGCCTGGGACGTTTGTCGCACCGCGTTTGTCGACAATAATTTCACCGAAACGATTGCGTTCGACGACTCCTTCTAGCCATTCGGTATTCGGTACAAGACCGATTTGCACGAATACCCCTTGGAGCTCAATATGGTGCTCTTCGCCTGTTGCGCGATCAATATATGTGATGCCATTCACTTTATCTGTACCGGTAATTTCTTTCGTTTGCGCATTTTTGATGACCGTCACGTTCGGCAAGCTGTACAGGCGGTCTTGTAACACAGCGTCCGCCTTTAATTCTGGCGCAAATTCAAGAACGGTGACATGTTTGGCAATTCCTGCAAGGTCAATCGCTGCTTCGATACCAGAGTTACCGCCGCCAATGACCGCGACATGTTTTCCTTCAAACAACGGACCGTCACAATGCGGGCAGTAAGCCACTCCTTTGTTTTTAAACTCGGCTTCTCCAGGTACGCCAAGGTTGCGCCAACGCGCGCCTGTAGCGAGAATCACCGTTTTACTTTTTAACACCGCGCCGTTTTCTAGCTCCACTTCAATCAAGTCTTTCTTTTCTAACCGTTTCGCACGCTGCAAGTTCATAATGTCGACGTTGTAATGTTTCACATGTTCTTCAAGGCTTGCGGCGAGCTTCGGACCTTCTGTATATTTGACGCTAATGAAGTTTTCGATGCCTAACGTATCTAAAATTTGTCCGCCAAAGCGCTCGGCAACAATGCCTGTGCGAATGCCTTTACGCGCCGCATAAATTGCGGCCGTTGCCCCCGCAGGTCCGCCGCCGACAACAAGCACATCAAACGGTTCTTTTTCAGCAAACGCAGAGGCATCTGGCGTACTTCCCAATTTTGCGAGAATTTCCTCAAGCGACATGCGACCGCTAGCGAACGGTTCGCCATTTAAAAAGACCGTTGGCACGGCCATAATACCTTTTTGTTCGACTTCATCTTTAAATGCTGCCCCATCGATCATCGTATGCGAAATATTCGGATTTAAAACGCTCATGACGTTTAATGCTTGAACGACATCTGGGCAATTATGGCACGTTAAGCTAACGTAAGATTCAAAATGATAAGTGCCTTTGATGTTTTTAATTTGGTCAATGACCGCTTGATCGACTTTTGGCGGTCTTCCGCTTACTTGAAGCAACGCGAGCACTAATGACGTAAACTCGTGCCCTAAAGGAACACCGGCGAATGTTACTCCGGTGTCTTCGCCAATCCGATTGACGCTAAAGCTTGGCGTTCTTTCTAGCCTTGTTTTCTCTACTTTAATTTTCGATGACATTGTCGCTAATTCATCGACTAAAGCAAGCATGTCGCGGGAAACTTGATCGTCTCCCGCGCTCACTTTTAGCACAATGTCATTTTCCATTAATTGTAGATATTGGGCTAATTGGGCTTTAATTTCAGCATCCAATATCATCGCATAAGCCTCCTTAAATTTTGCCTACAAGATCAAGGCTTGGCTTAAGCGTTTCTGCACCTTCTTGCCATTTTGCTGGGCAAACTTCGCCTGGATGGTTGCGCACGTATTGTGCTGCTTTAATTTTGTTTACGATTGTGCTTGCGTCACGGCCGATACCGTCAGCGTTAATTTCTACCGCTTGCACGACACCGTCTGGATCGATAATGAACGTACCGCGTTGCGCAAGGCCTGTTTCTTCATCAAGCACATCAAACATGCGCGATAATTTTTGTGAAGGGTCGCCGATCATCACGTATTCGATTTTGCTGATGGCTGGCGATGTATCGTGCCATGCTTTATGTGTGAAATGTGTATCTGTCGAAACAGAGTATACTTCCACGCCAAGTTCTTTTAATGTTGCGTATTCGTTTTGCAGGTCTTCCAATTCTGTTGGGCATACGAATGTGAAGTCTGCTGGATAGAAGCAAACGACGCTCCATTTTCCTTTGAAATTTTCGTCTGTTACCTCGACGAATTGGCCGTTATGATACGCCATCGCTTTAAATGGTTGTACTTGTTTTCCGATTAAAGACATTGCTCATCTACCTCCTAAGAATAGTGGTTGTTCAAATTATAATAATTTTAATTCGATATTTATTATCATATAGTAGTATCTATTTGTCAAGGCATATGATTTCATTTCTTTCGATTTTCGTGATGGAATATGCAAAACTAC
This sequence comes from Anoxybacillus sp. J5B_2022, assembly GCF_026847645.1. GTDB lineage: Bacteria > Bacillota > Bacilli > Bacillales > Anoxybacillaceae > Anoxybacteroides. Next base: position 7,839 of record NZ_JAPSMC010000013.1, on the reverse strand, counting down.
TGTTTCATCGCATCCACATATACACTGCTTCCGCTTCATTTTCATCAACATCTGTGATTTTAAAAAACATTCTAGGCATCACAGCAACAGCAAGCGTACGAAGCCGCTTCCGCTTCTGGAACCACGTGGCGGACGTTGCAATCGATTGAATACGGTATTTTCGCGTATACATCGTTTCGATACGAAACATACCGTTTCGCAAAGCGAGCTGCTCTCCTGAAATCGCCCATCCCGCCATTTGATAGCTTTTATAACCAAGATAACTAGCAATAGGCAACAAAAGTAGCAATCCGATCCCCCATGGTCGGAAAAAATAAGCGAGCGTACTTATCGGAATCGCCAATACGTACACAGGACGAAGTATATAGCGAACACGTGCCCGTTGAGGCAGCGACTGAAATTGACAATGAATGTAGTACTCTGGAAAGCAAGCCGCAATAACCGAAACCGCTCGTTCCTTTTTCACAAACGGACAAAGGACGACACTCCCATTCTCTCCACCGTCTAACGAACCTCCAGCATGAATGATATGCACAGAAACATAGCCAAACAAGCGTTGAATGACGTTTTCTTTTATTATAATCCCCTGTACTCGCTTCCTTGATACGCTGAAAAGTTGTTTTTCTAATAATCCCCTTGAAATAACGATCATATCTTCTTGCTTCCGAACCGTAAAAAACGCATAGCGCAACAGATGGCGCCCGACAGAAAGAGCGTAGGCGACGATGAATAAAACAAAAATTGCCATCACGCCGTACAACGTATTACGGATCACCCCTTGCATATCGCGATATAAAACATCGTATGAAATAAAATCGTCTAACTGGGAAATAAAGGCGGCAATGGCTGCTAGTGCACCAAACACTCCTCCGCTTGTAGCCGATAATAAAAACACGTCGCGCAAACGTAGCGAAAAAACAATATCACTGAGCAATTCTGCATGATCCGTTGGCTCGACGGCTCGATCATAAACAACATTTTCTTTTGCCTTTCGAATTTGCTGGGCGATTTGCTCTGCCTCTTCTTTCGTCACTGCCGTCAAAACCGCTTCTGCTTTTCCTACTTCATTGCCCGCTGTTTCGATACGTACTTGGACGACTCCTGCCAACCGCTGAAAAAAGCCGATGGAAAGAGAAACCCCTTGAATACGTTCAAAAGGAATGGAACGTTTTTGGCGAACGAATATCCCTTGTTCAATACATAGCTCGTGGTCATTTACTTGATACGTGAAACGTAGCCATGTAAAAAATCCGACCAATGTCGTATAGAAAAGGGCAACAGCAGGAACTGCGATATTCCAAACAATCGACACTTCACGAGCCTTCAGCACAACTGCCATAAACAGCGGCAATAACATATCCATCCATTGTTTCGCAATATAAGAAAAGATTGAAATCGGATGAAGCCGCTTTTTTTCAAACATCGCGATCGTCCACCTTGACAAATGCTGAGATTACATGGCATAACTTCTCGGCTTCTTGCTCATCAAGCGCTGGAATTTCATGTACCGTTGCCGCTGTAAAAATAGCAACCGAAGCAAGTTTATACTTTTTGAATAGCGGTCCTTGCCTGAAATCGACGTGTTGAACACGGCTCATCGGAATAAGTGTACGCCTCCTTGTCCATACCCCGTATTCGACTTCCATTTCTTGCTCGCGTACATCGTAACACCACCGTTGCCAACGCCAGCGCGGCCATAACACAACAGATAAAAACAAATCAATAAGGAACAAAACAGCAAGCAACAAAACGAGCCATTTTGGCCCATCAAATCTCCAAATGAAAAAAGAAACGATGCTATATCCAAGGAGAAATATCGCGAGTCGAATGAACGCGTGTATTCGCCAAACCGATACTGCCCGCTCAGAGATCCTCTTCGAAAGCTGTGCCATACTTTTTACGTCCTTTCACCAACTGCAATAATCTTCATCGACAAAAGTTCGTCTCACTCCTATTTTTTTTATTTTATCATAAATGACGACTAAAACGTTCATGAACAAGCTTTGCTCGTCACCCAAGTATGAAAATCACCGCTTATCTAGAACAAAAATCGAAAGTTTAACACTTTGTAACAATTATTTGGTAAAATGAAATACAAAATTTTATTTCATAACAATGGGGGATTTTTTTATGAAAGAGAGGATATTTTTAATTTTAGCCAACTTATTTTGGGCAGGAAATTACGTGATTGGCAAATATGTTGTTAACGAAATGAGCCCGTTATGGATTACTTTTACGAGATGGTTTTTGGCATTAGTTTTTCTTATTCCGTTTTCTTATTTTTTGGAACGTCCCAATTACCGTAAAATTTTTAGAAATTACTGGCTGCCGTTATGCGCGATGGGAATTTTCGGGGTTATCGGTTATAACCTTTTACTTTATGGGGCTTTAGAGTACACCTCGCCGATGAATGCTTCGATTGTCAATTCGCTAAACCCGGCGATGATTGTCATTTTTTCATATTTTATATTAAAGGAAAGAATCCGTTTAGTGAATGTAGGAGGATTTGCTCTTTCTCTTATCGGTGTGCTGTTGATTTTAACGAAGGGGCACTTAGAACAAATCTTTCAAACTACATATAATCGTGGGGACTTAATGATGATTGCCGCAAACTTAACATGGGTATTCTACTCGATTATTGCAAAGAAACTAGCTGTTCCTCCGATTACTGCAACTGCTTGCTCGGTTCTTTTTAGCGTTATTTTTCTATTTCCTTTTCTTCTGATCGAACCATTTAACCTGGCTCAACTAAGCACAAGAGTGGTTGTCGGAATTATTTACATGTGGATATTCCCATCGACCTGCTCATTTATATTTTGGAATATCTCTGTCAAAAAAGTAGGACCAAGCCATGCGGGAGTTTACTTAAATTTAATAGCGGTGTTTACAGCTCTCATCACAATACTCTTAGGAGAAAAAATTTTTACAACTCAAATCGTCGGAGGCATCCTCGTACTTACCGGTGTGTATTTTGCAACGAAAATGCCAAAGACATACGAAACCGTAAAAAGCAGCGCACCGTCGTCACTGCAAGACTAAGTGCAACTATTTATACATGTGTCAAAAGTTGTCTAAATCGCCCCTGCGACTATCGCTTCGCTCATCCAAGTCTGATCCGCCCTTGACAACCGATCACCAAAGATGGCGAACAGGGTGTCAAGGACGAGAGGACAAAAAGAAGCTGCTATAAAATGTTAGATATTTCCACACACATAAACTGTTCATATACAACAGGAGGGATCATCATGGGCTCTCAGATGAGGGAAAAATGGATTTTTCCCTTTCGTTATTCTGTTTTTGGGTAATCGCGACAACGACAAGAGCTTTCTCTTTATCTGTTTTGGACGGAATCACGGGCACCTCCTCTTCGTAATGTATTATTTCCGCCAAAAATTCGTATATTCTGCTTTATCTTGAATATTAAATTCAATCATTTTCTCTAGCAATTCGTAATTTACTGGATCGTTCCACGGAATTCGAAATAAGCCTTTGGTCGCACTGTAGCCAGCTTGGGCGATTTCATCGGCAAAGTGCGCAATGCATACTTCTTCGGGTGAAACGCTCAAATGATGCTTTGCTGCGGAAAAGCCGATGATAAATGTGCCATGATCAGTAAACATTGGCGTATTCCACTTTATTTGCAGTTCTAAATTTGAGAATTTACTAGAAACCCACTTCAAAATTTCCTCTGTTCGGTCGCGATGGTCAGCGTTGTCGATACGCGCTAAATATTTCAAAAAAACTTCCATATCTTCGTTTTCCTCCTTCGATTGCTTATAGCCGATAATACCGGCGATCATTTCATGTTGCGGCGGTATTTTTTTATTTTACCATAAATTGTGACGAATCATGGGCGTGGAATTCAACGTGCGGGCTCCAGAGGAACTACGCTTCATCTTCGCGGATATGAATCCCGCTCCGCTTTTCGAATGAAAGGCGAGTGAGGGACTTGGTTTGACGATAAGAAAGCGCCTTTCCGTTGTGATATAATATAGAAAAAGGACAAAAAAAGGATGTGGGAGAGATGCAAAAAGAGCAACATGATCGTCTGTATTCATATAAAGATATCCAACATTGGGAAGGGAATTGGGAACTGATTGACGGCGTCCCTTACTTGCTTGCATCTCCTTCGTATGTTCATCAATATGTCGTTGGCGAGCTGCATCTCGCCTTAGCTCCTTACTTCAAAGCACGCGGATGCCGCGTCATCTTGTCTCCATTTGACGTTCAATTCGATACAGCCTGCGATGAAGAGGAGGCGCAAACGGTTGTACAGCCGGACTTATTCGTTGTTTGTGACTCGAATCGAATTACGAAAAATCGGGTAAAGGGCGCGCCTGACATAGTTATCGAGGTGTTGTCAGCCAGCACGGGAATTAGAGATCGAAATCAAAAGTATCATTTGTATGAAGCAAATGGGGTGAAAGAGTACTGGATGGTGGATCCAAGCAATCGGACGATTGAAGTGATCGGCTTGGAAGAGGGGCGTTTTCAAAAACGGGCGGTATTCGGCCCTAAGGATATGTTAACGTCTTTTTTGTATCCGGATTTAGCGATTCCGCTTGACTCGATCTTGAATGTTGAAGTGGAATGAAACCGTGGAAATAGAAAACTTATCGCCGTATGACGAGCATCATGAAAATGACACTCCTCGTTTTCGAATGGGCTATAAAAATGTAGGTAAGGCTTCCTTATTGTTAACAATAAGAATGTTTATTTTTACATTTTCGTTGATAACTGTATGCAAAGTTTGAAAGTACTTTTTAACATGGTTGTCTTTCGTGTACTCACGAAAATGTAGTTCACTAAAAGAGTTACACTGTTTAAATATGTCACGAACTTTTCGAACCACTTTGGCCATAGATGTATCTGTGCTTCCATTCAAATTTAATTTTTCAAAGAATAATCTGTAAATATAAAGAAATTGTACCAAACATTAATTTTTCTGACCATAAATTTTCTTAATATCCAGATATATATTCGGTGCAAACTTTAAGCGAGGGGATTAAGGAGTTTCTTGAAACATGAATATGAAAACACTCTAACCCCACATCAAAAGAACATTTTAGACGCGATAAGGAACGAGATATTGCTATGATCTCGTTCCTACTAGGCAGTGGAGCGCAAGTCGATGAAATCGCAAATCTTATGCTAAACGATATTGATTTTAAAAAAGGCGAAATTGATAATGTTCGTAAAGTCAACAAGCAAGATTTTATTTGATTTGCTTGGGTCATTTAGCCGTTTGAACAATTCTCATCCGTGCACGTCCCGCCTTCTCCCGCTAGCGGCTGCAGCGACGATGATTGCTGCTCTTCCGCCCATACTTTCTCTAGCGCCTGCTGGAATACTTCGACAGGTTGGGCACCGGAAATGGCATATTTTTCGCATTCGGATCCAACTCAAAGCTACAGAATACGACCTCGACATCCTCCCGATGCGGAAAAGACTCGAGTGCCTATTCTAAGCGGCGCTTGCCGATATAGCAAAACAGGCAAACAAAATCGGACCATACTTCAATCTTCATTCGTATATACACACCTCGGTTTCGATCCTCCACAGTGGAGGAGATTTTCTTCCTTATTGTAACGAACATGTCTCTGTCTCTTCAAATCATCCGCTTGGGGTGTGGCCGGCACTTTCAACTCATCAACCTTTCAACCGTTCATTTACTTCTTCTTCCGTTAAATCAAGGAGATTGGCAATGTCGGCGGCGCTCATTCCTTTTTCGATCATTTTCCTAATCGCTTCCTTTATCCCTTCTTCTCGACCTTGTTCCAATCCCCTTTTCAACCCTTCTTTCAACCCTTCTTCCCGACTTCCGCGAATGTTCGATAATTGGTCGAGTAGCCATTTGAGCCGCATTTCGTATGCGTAGCGGTTTTCCGGGTCAACGCTCAAATTTTGCCATTCTTCTAACGCCTCTAAAATTTCTTGTTCCGTCATCGCGACTCCCTCCAATTCGCGAACCATTTCTTCATCGATTTTCTTCGTTCGGCTATCTACGGCCGATAACATCATCAACCACGGCCATTCGGGTGACTGCTTCACATCCCGACGGTATTTCTTCCATTTTACCATAAATTGTGACAAATCAAGCACATGAAATTCAAGATGATGGCTCCATAGAAACTGTTCTTCGTCTTCGCGGATGTGAAAGACGGTGTGAAAGCGGTCGGTTTCGTGCGGGAAAAGTGGATAATTCAGGATGGCAATCATAATGATCGGAGGGAGTGTGTCGTACCGTTCTCCTTTTGATAGGGAAGACGAAAACAACCGCGCCAATAGTACAACAGCCGTTCTGGCATACTATACTGAGGGACGAAGAGAAATGCAAATGTGGAAATATGGGTTTGTAAGGAAAAGTAAGGAGAGAACGATCGGTGAGCATAGGAGAGTATAATGTTTCTTTGAAAAACTCACCATCGCAAAAAGCTCACGTGACAAAGACATTGAATGAGAAGACAGCATCATGCACATGTGGAATTTCAAAAAAGGGCTGAATGATAAACATTCATAGCAACGGTCTTATAACAGCTTATGAATAAACGTTTGCAAGTCTTCTGGATCTTGAATAGGATTCACATAATTCAATCCCCATTTTTGCAAACGTACAAAATCTTTATCATTATTGCTAAACAATGTCATTCCTTTTGCAATCGCTGTAGCAGCAATAAGCGCATCCCCTGCTTTTAATGTTTTTCCGGTTTCCGTCTTACATTTTCTCCGCAATTCCGCTGCCTTTTCTGCTATTTCGAAGTCCACGTTGTATAGCGTTGATGTCTGAATATAGCCGTATCGCTTATGACGAATCGCTTCGTTCGTTTCTATCTTTTCATATGAAAGAAACTCCATCGCAACAACACTAGACATTGCGATTTCAAAACCATCATTTAACAGTTGAGTGAAGAGGTGTTTCACTGGCTCATAGCCCAAATAATGATAAACGTAAATGTTATTATCAATGAGTGCGATATTACTCAAGCTCATTATTCCTCCATTCTTCTTCCCGATTAGCCATTTTAAGCAACTCTTTTACATTTTCACCAACGAGAACAGCACTACCTGCTAAGCTTTCAAAAGCTTTCACTTTATCCTCGATACTCAACGGTTTCGGCTTCACGATCAATTTATCTGTTTGTTCTTCAATGACAGTCAACTGCAATAAATTCGCTTCCTGTAACGCCCGCTTAACTAATTGAAAAATATGCACATAGTCGTGGCGCTCATCTTCATTATGATTTTTTAAAATGTCTACATTTCCCATTGCTATCCCTCACTTTCTGTATATTTTTATTATACCATTCAACACCAACCAAGTATATCCAAAATATAGACACATTCTTTCAAATAGCTACATCAGAAAACAGATATTTCGGCAAAATCCACAAATGCCAAAAGTCAATATGTTCGTACATATTGGGGAAAAGAGAAGGATGTTTGGATTAGTTCTTTGAACAATCGGTCATAGTCAACGATCATCGAATCACCTCGCGACATCAAGCATTGTTTCGTTCGGTTTTTTAAAATGGAAAGAAGAGAAAAAAGCAAACGCACTTCTCTAAGCCTGGCTTGCATCATCGACAGGTGACAGGCACCGAAGCCAAAGGAACAGCACCATATCATTTCAACATCTCAATTTCTTCCACAGACAACTCCGTCAGTTCATGGATTGTCTGTACGTCGTACCCTTTTTCCAGCATCTTTTTCGCAATATGGCGTTTTTCTTGTTGTAGACCTTGCTGTAGTCCTTGCTGTAGTCCTTGCTGTAATCCTCGCTCTACTCCTTCTTTCAAGCCTCTTTCTAACGCTTTTTTCTCATATGAAATAATTAACTCT
>NZ_JAPSMC010000129.1 GCF_026847645.1 Anoxybacillus sp. J5B_2022 | reverse complement strand
AGTATTACATAACGGCTCGGTAGCTCAGTCGGTAGAGCAAAGGACTGAAAATCCTTGTGTCGGCGGTTCGATTCCGTCCCGAGCCACCATTTTTTATGTAAACAAGGCAAGACGATGAATGCTTTACAAGCTAAGTATGGGAAATAAAAAATTGATCCGCCGACTTAGCTCAATTGGTAGAGACGAGCGACACAACGGTGAATTTGCTGCGAGTTGCCTCGACACATTGATCTTCTTCGAATAGTCTGGAAGAGGAAGAGGCACAGCTACTAAGAGAGTTATGAAAAGGTGGAGTAAAAACTTTATTGTGCCGACTTAGCTCAATTGGTAGAGCAACTGAATCGTAATCAGTAGGTTGCGGGTTCAAGTCCTGCAGTCGGCACCATTTCATAGATGGAGGGGTAGCGAAGTGGCCAAACGCGGCGGACTGTAAATCCGCTCCCTGTGGGTTCGGCGGTTCGAATCCGTCCCCCTCCACCATTTATAGGGGCATAGTTTAATGGTAGAACAGAGGTCTCCAAAACCTCCGGTGTGGGTTCGATTCCTACTGCCCCTGCCAACAAGTAATGGCGGCTATGGCGAAGTGGTTAACGCACCAGATTGTGGCTCTGGCATGCGTGGGTTCGATTCCCACTAGTCGCCCCATAAGCTGCTTATTAAATTCGTTGGGGTATAGCCAAGCGGTAAGGCAACGGACTTTGACTCCGTGATGCGTTGGTTCGAATCCAGCTACCCCAGCCATATGCGGAAGTAGTTCAGTGGTAGAACACCACCTTGCCAAGGTGGGGGTCGCGGGTTCGAGTCCCGTCTTCCGCTTATGACACGGCGGCATAGCCAAGTGGTAAGGCAGAGGTCTGCAAAACCTTTACCCCCGGTTCGAATCCGGGTGCCGCCTTCATTGAGGATTTAAGTCTTTATTCTTTTAAAAAAACTTGACTTATAAGTTGAAGGATAGTAAAATAGTTTGTGTTGTTAGTTTATATCATTTGCCGATGTGGCGGAACTGGCAGACGCGCACGACTCAAAATCGTGTTCCCGTGAGGGAGTGTGGGTTCGACTCCCACCATCGGCATTGAAAATAGGGAAAAGGCTTTAGGATCAAGGGTTCTCACGAATGTGGGAACCCTTTTTTGTGTTATACCGAATACGATTCGAGAAGGAAAAATCGTGTGCGGATAATCGTGTTCGGTGAGGTGAAAGATAAGTGAGAAAAAGAGTAAATGAGGGGACATTGCAGAAGAATAGCAAGAGTGAAAGACGGGGAGAGCTGAGTCGTGAGGAACTAATGCTTATTACTGATGACATCGTAGAAATTGAATACACGTTCGAAGAATTATTAGAGATATTTATCGAGGATTGCGAACTAAGAAATTTGCGGGAACATACGATTAAATATTACCGCAGTGAATTGAATGCATTTATAAAACTGCTGAAAGAGCAGGAAATTGAATTGCGTGTAAATGAATGGACAGGCGAAACGATTAAACGAAATGTCATTATGTATATGAAAGAGAAAGGATTAAAGACAGTCAGCATTAACTCCCGTTTGAGAGCAATGAGGGCGTTTTTTAACTTTTTGGAAGGACAACATCTCATAAGATGCAATCCGATGAAAGACATCAAATTGCTAAGGGATAGAAAAAGGATTGTTGAGACATTTGACAACCAGCAGATAAAGGCTTTATTTAAAGCCTGCAATGTCCGAACGTTTTTAGGCTTGAGAGATTATACGATTATGATGCTATTGTTAGAAACAGGGGTTAGGGTAAATGAGTTAGTTGGTATTAAAACAACTGATATCATCTGGGAGCAAAAAGTTATTCGGATTAGAAACACCAAAGGTGGCTTTGAGCGATTTGTGCCGATACAAGATAAAATGATGAACCAATTGAAAAAGTATTTAATCGTCAGAGGGAATGTAGATACTGATTACTTATTTATCACTC
>NZ_JAPSMC010000128.1 GCF_026847645.1 Anoxybacillus sp. J5B_2022 | reverse complement strand
TTCTAATATTTCATCAGCATCAAAATCCTTAACACAATCTGTTTCAAAGTATGTCACATCTTCAAAAACAATGAATCTCTCAATCATTTCAGGATCTTTGCTTTCATCATAATCAGGTTACTACTTTTCCACCAATACCTAAAAAATCTTATTAATGACTCTCAAGCACAGAATTGAGAGTATACATTTTTTGTTCTAGAAGCTTATATGTTTCTTGTTCCTTAATTCGTATGTTAATTTGTGCAATCTCCTGTAAATGGTTTTTCAGCGCTTTCACAAAATCATGAGCAAATTTTGTTTTATCATAAAAAAGAAAGGATTCCACCTCATCATTTGTAACATTTACGGCTTCGATTTTGATTTGTTGTCCTTTCACTATGAAAAAATAATCATAAACAGAACCAAATCCAGAGATGCGGAACGGCTTATTCTCTTTGTTGGCTATCATCTCCATAATACCAACAGCCATACTTAGCAAAGCTGTGCCATAGAGGGTCGCAATATTGATCGTCATTTGTTCGATACCGTTATGAACAGTCATATACATTTCGCAACTAAAAAAACTATTGAGATTTTCACTTTTGAGTGTTTCTCTCCAATCTCCTTCCCAGTCCTCTAATGAGATTTTGATACCCATAATATATCCTCCTCGTTTTTTACTGTTTCGTAACTACACTTATTCCTTTTGTTGGATAGGAAGTTCGAATGATTCCATCCTTACTTACAATGGTAATCATTTCACTAATACCATATTTATTGGGATTATATACATATTCCATTGTCCCATCTGGATGTTTTGTCCGAATTCCTCCTTTTTCTACACTCTCCATTATTAAGTTTTTAATTTCCCCTTCACCCATATGCTTTGGAAATAACGTCTTTCCTTTCTTTCCAATTACATGACCATCAACAATATGCTTCCAACCTTCTTTCGAGTTCCCTTCCATTAAAATAGCCCTGCTATTGTACTTTAAAACCTTTCCCATTCCAGCTACAACATCTACTATTTCACCTTTACCGTATTTTTTTAGTAAATCAAAAATCTTTCCCGCTTTCACTACTTTTCCTGCAGGAAAAAGTCCTATGAGGGAGATAATTTTCTCGGGATTGCTTGAATTCGGATCAAAAAGCGTACGGATATCATCAAGTACTAAAAAATTGAGGCCTTCTTTAGCCGCATCAAGCAAAAACTCTCCAGCTTTCTGTAACCAGCTAACTGCTGATTTAGTCCAACTAGTTGCACTAGTAAACAAGGTTTTTGATGTATTATATATATTATACTGATTCTCAAAACGTTGCCTAGATTCTTGAGAAATTTCCACTCTATCTTTCTGTCCTGTGATATCATTATTTTTAATTTGAATCAAGGCATTATATGTTTGCTTTCCTGCAATACCATCGGCTGTAATTCCCACCTTCTTCTGAAATTCCTTCACAGCCTTCTCTGTATTTGCTCCATAAACTCCATCAATTCCCCCAGGGTTAAATCCGGCTTTGTAAAGCCAAGATTGCAGCGTTTTCACATAATCATTTCGATCACCTCTTTTTAGCGTTTGCCCACTCCATAAATTATTTGCAAAGTTAGATGGATAAGTGACTCTACCAACACTATCCACAACGTACATTTTTGATCCTCCTAGTTATTTTTTGTTTATTATCATATCAGACAACCATCATGAAAAATGTCGAAACATGTCGCAAAAAACAAAAAAACCCCCTGCCAAAAGGCAGGGTTCCCATGGAGTAAGCCTATTCTTTAAGTAGAGCAGGATGAGTATAGTATTGTGTAGCTACTAATTCAAAGTTATTGTAATCAAAGTTTTTCCAATTTATCTTGTCTGCTGTCTCATGATCGAGACCAACCTTTAAAATCGTGTCAACTGACTCTTTTCCATATGCGTCAACCATTGAAAATTGCCACAGCAACACGACTTCGCTGATTTCTTTTCGTTTAAACAACGTTTCAAACAAATCTTTAGAATTCATTAGAATTTTTTTTCGAATAC
>NZ_JAPSMC010000127.1 GCF_026847645.1 Anoxybacillus sp. J5B_2022 | reverse complement strand
TAAGAATCGAACATTTGGTAAATAACCCCTGCACCGCTTGCGGCTACTGCAGAGCCTAATTGATGGGCAGCGAAAATCCAGCCGTAGACGACGACGCTTTTTTCGATTCCAAAAATTTGCCTTGAGATATTTACCGTTGGGGGACGGTCGCAATCCAGTCCAAACCATAAAAAATAGAAAAAATCACAAGCAGCACGACAGAACGTTCCGAAAGCGCAAACGGAAGAAGCAAGAGCGCAAGCCCTCTTAACCCGTAATACCAAAACAACAACCAGCGGTTATCAAACCGATCCGACAGCCAGCCAGAAAGCGTCGTTCCGACTAAATCAAACACGCCCATTAACGAAAGCATCGAAGCGGCTGTGACCGCCGTAAACCCAAACCCCATACAGTAGGAAATAAAATGGGTGCCGATTAAACCGCTACTTGAAAGCCCACAAATAAAAAAACTTCCGGCAAGCAACCAAAACTCTTTTACGCGTACCGCTTCTCCTAACGTTTGAAACGCAATAGCAATCGGATTTTTCTTTTCGCTTGTTTCGCTACCGCTCCAATCCTCTTTTAATCCGTACGGAAGAAGCCCGATTTCTTTTGGTGAGTTTTTCATGAAAAACAAAATGACCATCAACATAAGAAAAGCAAGGAGAAAAATGAGTCCCATCGCCCATTTCCACGAATATGTTTCGACAAGCATCGCCAATATAGGCAACAACACTAACTGTCCTGTCGCTGTGCTTGCGGTTAAAATGCCAAGCGCGAGCCCTCTTTTTTCGCCAAACCATTGATTCACTACATGAGAGCTTAATACAGTTAAAAACAAACTAGAACCTAAGCTAATAATTACTCCCCAAAGCAAAATCAACTGCCACGATGTTGTCATCCAAAAAGTAAACGACACTCCCACTAATAGCGTTGCCATCGCCAACCCCATCATTTTCTTTAGACCGATGACCTCTACTAGCGCTGCCATAAACGGACCAGATATCCCATATAGAAAAAGGCTAAGTGCAAACGCAAACGAAATCGTCGACCGTTCCCAACCAAAGTCCGTTTCGAACGGCACAATAAACACCCCTGACGAAGACCGAACAATACCAGCGATAAGAATCGAGAAAAAAGCGATGAATAACACAATCCAACTATAATGAATACGAGCCAATCTTTCTCCACCCCTGTTATTCGTCAATGAATTTCACTAAAAACAACGGTGTGTCACTACAAAGCTCACACTATATTTATATCCCCTATTAAGTAGAGTGCTGCTTTTCCAGCCATTTTTACTCGTGTGTCCTCGTACCTACAATAAAGTGTACCTCCTCTATTGGATAACTGCCTTGCTACCATTTCACGTTTCTTTAGTTTCTCTGCCCAAAATGGCACTAAACCGCAGTGGGCAGAACCACATACTGGATCCTCATTTACTTTTAACTTTGGGAAAAACGCTCTTGAAACAAAATCATAATCATTTCCTTTGGCAGTAACAATAACTCCAAGACCCTCTGGCAGCTGCTCTAGTTTTGAAAAGTTAGGACTTATATTTTTTACCGCTTCTTCTGATTCTAATACAAATAGCAAATCTCTATTCAGATAAGTTTCTATCGGCGTGGTTCCCAAAGCGTCAACCATTTGTTCGGTAAGAGGTATCTCCTTTGAAGGAACAGTCGGGAAATCCAGTTCATACAAATCGTCTCTTCGATTTACAGTAAGTACCCCACTCATCGTCTCGAATTGGACCGTTTCTAATTGTTTTTCAAAATAGTTCATAATGACAAAAGCCGTTGCTAATGTTGCATGACCACAAAGGTTAATTTCTCCTCCTGGTGTAAACCACCTAAGTTTGTAGTTTTCCGCGCCTTTTACTGCAAATGCCGTTTCGGAAAGATTATTTTCAATAGCAATCTTTTGCATCATATCATCATGGAGCCATTCCTTCATAATACAAACCCCAGCGGGATTTCCCTCAAACACTTTTTCAGCAAATGCATCAACCACATAATATTTCATCATTTTACCCCCTAGACTAATGAAATTGAACATAGCATGTGTTATACTTGATTAACCTTATATTAGTGGACTTATATAGTA
>NZ_JAPSMC010000126.1 GCF_026847645.1 Anoxybacillus sp. J5B_2022 | reverse complement strand
GACCGTCCAACGCTCTTGATACATCTGGGCAATCTTTTCCGTCGATGCCTCCAAGACGTTCGTGATGACAAGGATTTCATGCCCGTTCGCATCCTGAAAGATCACGACGCGATGGCGCTTTTTGGAACGGCATTGTTTTGTTCCTAACTGGAAAGTAAAATCCTCCACAATGGAAGAAGAGGGGGAACAAAGTCGCTTTAAGCTCTTTTTCTGATGAATCTCGACATTGTCTTTCATCCGAATCACAAATGGTTGCTTCTGTTCGACAAACCGATCAAGGCGTTCGATTTTGAAGTACGCTCGATCCTCAACAAGAACCGATTGCACGTCTGTGAGCTGCTCTCCCACCGGTCCATCGTGGCGCAGACCTACGGTTTCTACGATGTCGCTCGGCATTTGTTGCTCAGGGGAATACGCGACGTGCATTTTTACTTCTGATGGAAAGGAAAGACGCTCGAAAACGAACGAGCACAATTTATTCTACTTCTACAAAATTATATGGACTTAACTGGATGCCGGAGGATAGACCGAAAAAATACTTCCGCTTCGAAGTGTATTATACAATTTGATATTATACGAAATAACATTATTAAGAGTGTTAGCGCTCAACTACTCTAGGTGTCACTAACGAATACGTCAATAAGACGCCGTCTAACGTCAATTCAAATCCAAAAATTGAATTGGAGATGAGCTCTGTGATGAGATATTGGCTGATCGGAATGGAAACACCATTTCGATGATTGTACCTTTTTGTTTGATCGACTGTTCTCATGTTTCCGATAGGCGTTTTTCTGATTTTTTTTGAGACTGTTTCTAGAATATCATTTGGTATTATTTAACTTTATGAAGGGGATGAAAATATGCTACATAATGGATTGAAATATGTCGGATATTTAGCTATGTTTATTTTTGGTGGGACATTTCTTTTAAGATGGCTTCTACGTGATGAACTGTTATTGGATCAGTTAATTGGTTTTGTGATAGGTTTTATTTTACTTATTATATCTTTATTTGTAAAAAAAGAATAAAAATGGTTCATCACCACAACATGTACTTGACAAGCGGGGGATTTTCTTGAGCCGCCGTGTACGAAAAATCTGATTTACTGATTTTTCCTTATAAGTACAGAGAAGGCGTGTTCTGAAATAGTCAAGTACAACTTTCGGTGAAGAGCCATAAAAATGGTTCATCGTCAGAACATGTACTTGACAGACGGTACACTTCTCTGAACAAGCATATGCAAAAAATCATTAGTTTACTAGTTTTCCCTCGGAAACATAGGTAGGGCATGTTATAAAAAAATCAAGTACAACTTTTGGTGAAAAGCCATAAAAATGTTTCATCACTAAAAGATGTACTTGAACCTACCATTTTTGGCGAAGAGACAAATTTTATTAATTGTGGTATAATTTATAATGTAACACATTGTTAACATGGGGGGATTAATTTGAAGAAAATTGTTAGTGTTTTAACTCTAGTTTCCCTTATTTTATTTTTCTTTAATTTACCACAAAGTACAAAGGCAGAAACTAAAGAAAATGAAAAAGGGAAAGGTTGTCTATGTGAAAAGGGAAATATCACAGTAGAGAACACTTTAAAAACTCTAGAGGAACAAGGCACTGATGTTATTCAGGAAGTTCCAAAAAAATCTCAAAAGAAGGCAGAACTTATTGTAAAAAAGGACTCAACTATAAAAAGAATCTCTATTATTTCTGACTATCATAAACAAGGGTATAAAAAGATAAACGATGCTCAAACTTTTGTTGAGTTCAAAAATCTGAAGGATCAAGGTATTATCTACGATGACATTATGAACTATACTATTCATTATTACAATGAAGAGCAGGGCAGAATAATTAGAGAAAATTTTTGGATCGATATGAAAGAAGAAAAAATTCTCGCTTCGAATATTATTTTACTTGATCTAAAAAATAATGATGGTTATATTTTAGATACTTTTAATCTAGGTAAGATTGATGGTACTCAATCTAGTAATCTTGTACAAGTTCAAGGTAAGAGTTTCCAGTTCAATGGAGTTAGCTTTGCGTGTAGTTTAGCCGGTGTAATTGCATGTGCTTCAGCTTGTGGGGGACTACATTTTATTCCAGGTATTGGGCCGGCTGTTGGAGGAGCATGTGATTTAGCATGTGCTTTAGCTTTTGCGGCTGGATGTTCAGTAAGTTAATTAGGGATGGGTGTCTAGCACCTGT
>NZ_JAPSMC010000125.1 GCF_026847645.1 Anoxybacillus sp. J5B_2022 | reverse complement strand
ATTTGCAAAATGCTGATTGGAACCGAATGAAAGAAATATACGAATCCGTTGGTTGGGCGAAACATACGGAAGAAATCATTCAGCGCGTGTTTCAAGCGAGCAATATCGTGGCGCTTGCCTTTTCCGAAGGCCGCCTTGTCGGATTTGGTCGCGCCCTTTCTGACGGCGTGTTTAATGCGGCGATTTATGACGTCGTCGTTCATCGCGATGATCAAGGTCGAGGCATCGGGAAGGCGATTGTGGAAGATTTGCTTGCGCAGCTTGAGTCCGTGTCGTGTGTCCATCTTATTTCCACGACCGGAAACGAGCCGTTTTATATGCAAACAGGCTTTCGCAAAGCGAAGACGGCGCTCGCCCGCTATCAAAGCGCGGAGTTGGCAACGCAGTATTTGGAAGGGGGAAACAACATTGAACATTCGCCACGCAACGGTCGATGATGCCGAACGGCTCGCTGCGCTCATTTTGCAAGTCGAGTCGGAGTCGGACTATTTGCTGTTTGAAGCGGGGGAACGCAAGCTCACTCCCGAACAGCAGCGCAGTCACCTCGAAGCGATCACGAACGAAGACAACGCGACTATATTGCTTGCCGAGACGGACGAAGGGAAGTTGATCGGCTATTTATTGGCAAGGGGGGGATTTGCAAGACGAAACCGACATTCCGTTTACATTGTCATCGGGCTGCTTGCCGCTTTTCGGGGAAAAGGAGTCGGCACGATGCTGCTGACAGAGCTGGAGCGATGGGCGCGGGAAAAAGGCGTTCATCGCCTTGAACTGACCGTCGTGATAGACAATGCCCCTGCGATTTCGTTATACCAAAAGATGGGGTTTGAACAAGAAGGCGTCAAGCGCCATTCGCTGAATATCAACGGTCGATACGTCGATGAATATTGCATGGCAAAATTGCTGTCATAGCTTGTACGAATGAGGAAAAAGGGGGGAAGAGGTAGACCGTGTTTATTTTTTCACCGGATTTCCGGAGGTTATTGCCTCGATGTTGCTTGAGGAGCTGATCGCGAAATGGGCTCCAGAAAAGATTTATACGTTTGTGCTGTCCAATATGAAAGACAAGAAAAGTCCGACGCTGAATATTTCAGGGAATGGTTTTTGTATGAGTTCGGTATTGAACCGGACTCATGCTGTGTTATTTAACTAATGAGGAAGATTTCAATCACTCTTTAAATTTCGTGCATCAGATTATTTGCTGGGACGTAAAACTTGTAGACGGCGATTCGATTGAGGACATTCAAAAGCATTCGTATACTTTTCGGTCATATGCGACAAATAAGGAAGAGCCGTTATAGAAGGTTTTTCTTTGACAGTGATGGTAAGCCGAACAAAGTTGAAGTAATGCAAAATCAAACGAGCTTGCAATACGATGATATGGACACGTTAATGCCGCTACCTCTGCACCTTGCACAAAAGGCAAAAGAATATGCTAAGATGGTGTTGTAGAACGAACAGACGAGAAAACAGTGAAAGGAATGGTGCGCATGAATATACAAAAAATCGTTCAGCGGCTTTCTCGTGACGAATTGTTGGAGCTTGTGTTGAACTTAATTCGATCGGACAAGCGTGTTCAAGAACGGGTGCTTGATTTTTTGGAACGAAATGGGTGCTTGACTGCCAAAGAAACGGCACAAAAACATAACCGCGAATATCGGGAGAAATTTGCGGAAGCAATCGGTATTATTAAGGAATTTAATATGTATGGTGGTGGACCTGAGGAAGAAGAAGACATTGTTTACGAACATATGGAAACAATCCTCGCGCTCCTTCAAGACGGACATCTTCCTGAAGGCGCTAGAGAAGAAATGATTCATGCGTTAATGGAGCAATATTTAGAAGGTAACTCAGGATTTGAGGATGCGATATGGGAATGGATCGAGCAAATCGCTTCTACTGAAACACATTGGCGCACGATCGTCGATTATTTAGAATCATTGGGGGATAGATACTATCAGTCGCTCATATTAGATATTTATCGCTACAAGCTTGATGATGCGCATACATATGAACAAAGACGGGCTCAGCAGCTTCGCTATGGAAGCGATTATGTCGAATATGCTTTATTTTTAGAGGAAAAAGGCGATCGGGATAAAGCATTGGAAATTGCGGAGAAGGGACTGAAAGAGGGAGAAGGGGCGCTAGACGGCTTGTATGCCTATTTGTTCAAGCGGTACGATGAAATGGGAGAGAAGGAAAAAGCACTTCAATTATTGA
>NZ_JAPSMC010000124.1 GCF_026847645.1 Anoxybacillus sp. J5B_2022 | reverse complement strand
AAATAAAGCTAATATTGTTTTTTGTTACCCAAAACAGTGTTTTTTTGGGATTTTAGTGTTACATGCTGTTTTGCAAGATTACCTACAAAATTATAAATATAGAGATGATTTCACAAAAAGAATTTCTGTTCTCGTCATTACTGATAAAAATAAATTTACTAAATTCCTAAATAATATATCTTTTCTATACAGGGAGTTTCAATATAAAATTTTTGAAAAACATGAGTTTTTTCGTGATAAAGGCGTTTTTTGTGATTTAAATGATAGTTATTACGCACAATGTAACTGGAATCATATTCTGAATGTTTACTATGATGGGAAAATACCAGAAAATATACCTATTAATTTTATATTGCCTGTTGCTGTAGGATATTTTAATTTTAAGCAGATGAACAGAGGAGAAAGAAACAAAATAGGAAGGAAAGATAATAAGCAAAAGCCTGTTTTTTATGTTACTGATAATATCAACATATTAAAAAGTATAGATTTCGAGGTGGATTATATTTTTATCGACTATACATATACACGAGGATTTATTAATCCTGCTTTAAAGGGAGTCTTTTGCTATTTCGATACCTCTCTTGATGATCGGCTTATGTATTTGTCAAATAAAATGAAATTTTGGAATCTAGATACAAATTTACTATCTTGTTTACCGAACGAAACTATAACAGATAAAACGATATTAGGTAATAATAATTACTCTATTCAAAATTTAATAGAGAATAGGAATATAAAAAACCTCGATGTTGTGTATATTGAATCTGAATTTGAAGAGGAGATAGCCAAAGGATTAGATTTATTGAATAAATTATCCAAGAAAAAATTTGATCCATATGATTTAAAAATTGCTGCCACTATTCTATACAATGCAATAAGAACACCTGTCAGTGCAACAGAATACGATCTTATTGCTGAGTTACAAGTTACTTATGAACCAATTAATGAATTATTAAATGAACTAAGGGAAAGCCAAAACCGTTATGAAGATGATGACTTTGAAGGGCTTTTAGCTTTACTAGAAGATATTTTTTGTAAAAAAGAGCTAGATAAAAGGTCTCCGAAGCTCAATAAAATAGAAAATCAAGTTATCAGAGAGGTTGACCAGGATAATAAGGTGGGAATTGTTACTTCTAATAAAATAATTTCATTAGCCCTTAAAGAGCATATATCACTCAAGTTGCGTTGTTCTATAGATGATTTGGAATCAAAAGGAATATGTTTTTATAGCAAAAAAGAGCTTCTGAAAGGAAATGAAAATACAGATTGCGATTGCTTGATTATGTATTCAGCTATTAATTTGGAAGATTTAAGAATATTAGAAATGTGTAATTATAAAAAAGCAGTACTATTTTTATATAAAATTGAGATAGAATTTTTAGAAAATAAATTAAAAAAATTAGAACAAACGTATAATCATGCCGCAGAGTTAATCACTCACTATGTTCATTCACCGGTTTCCATATACCGTTATTTTTATAATCGAATGAAACGTTTTGTATCAAAAAATGACATACAAAAAGGTTTGATGAATGGTATTACTGATGAGGTTATTAATTTAAGGATTGTAAGAAATACTTCTATTCGTAAAAAACGAATGTACAAAGGAAAGAATGCGGTAAAGGCAAAATTAATAGAATTTAATGATGGAAGTTATATGTTTGCGAATGCAGAATTTGGGATAAAAGTATTGAATAGGAGTATGAAAAAATGCGAATCCAAAAAGCTCCCCGAATTAAATATAGGTGATGAATTATTACTTATTGATAATGATGCTAGACGAGAATTGTTCGAATTATTCGTTAATTTCACAAGTGAAAATGAAAAAACTACTAGATGTTACTATCTAATACGGAAATGGCGCGAACTATATGAAGAACGATTTTATAATAATCGCCTTAATGACGAACAGTTGTATAAAAAAATGAAAAGTAATGGGTGGGATAAAACAACGAAAGCTATATTAAAAAACTGGAGAAGTGGATATAGTTATGGTCCTAGGGATTTTGAAGATATCACTTGTCTGGGAAAAGTTTTATTGATTGATGAATTTATCAATAATGCTCAGTTGTATTATAGTGCTATGCAACATGTCAGAAATGAACGAAGAAAAGCAGCGCGCATTTTAAATGACTATATTTTTGCTACTAAAGCGAATCGAGAAAAAATCTTATCGACTTTAGAAGTTTATAATTTATCAATTGATCAACTTGATGAAGTTATTAAAGTGAAAAAAATTAAGGATATTCATAAAAAAATCTACTATAT
>NZ_JAPSMC010000123.1 GCF_026847645.1 Anoxybacillus sp. J5B_2022 | reverse complement strand
TTGTATTTAATATACCATATAGATGCGTAATTTAGCAATATGTGGTAGTATTATTTTGTTATAAAAAATTAAGAGCATTCCTGTTAGAAAGGTTTTGGGGGACTTGAAAGAAAAAAGCCCTCTTGGTATGATGCAGGGGTACCAACAAACACCTATCATCCAACCAAGGAGGACTCACTATGAATTGTACACAAAATCGCAAAATTGAACAAGTCACGGATCAAACATTAGTGATTGGAATGGATATTGCCAAGCAAAAACATTTCGCGGCGATGGTGGACGCGCGGGGAAGAGAACTCAAGAAGAGGATTCCAGTGCTCCAGTCGAGAGCCGGATTCGAGCAGTTTTATGCGTTGATTCAAGAGGCGATGAGGGAATTTGGCAAAACGGAAGTGATCGTCGGAATCGAACCGACCGGACATTACTGGTTGAACCTTGCTCATTTTCTCGAGGAAAAAGGGATCCCGTTGGTCATGGTCAACCCGATGCACGTCAAACGGTCGAAAGAACTGGACGATAACTTGCCAACGAAGCACGATGCCAAAGACGCCCTCGTCATCGCAAGGCTCGTCAAAGACGGACGCTTTAGCTATCCCCGCATTCTCCACGAGGTGAAGGCGGAATTACGGGCAGGAACCACGTTTCGAGCATCGCTAATCAAGGAACGGAATGCCGTCCTCAATCAAATGATTCGTTGGCTGGATCGGTACTTCCCTGAGTTTGTGCAGGTGTTTCCGTCATTCGGAAAAATCGCGTTGGCGGTCTTAGAACACACGCCATTTCCGATGGACATCGCCGATCAGACGGTCGAAGGGCTCATGGAGCGATACCGTCAAAGCGAAGGACTCCAATGTCCGCAAAAACCGAAAATTCAAAAGCTGGTAGAGGTCTCTCGCCATTCGATTGGCATCACCCAAGGACAACAGATGGCCCGTATCGAAATCGCCACGTTGGTCCGCCGGTATCGCCAATTGGAACAAGAGATCGCAGCGTTGACGGAAGAGTTAGTTGCCCTTGCACAAACGATGGTGGAGTACGAATGGCTTCAAACGATTCCAGGGTTAGGCGATGCGACGATTGTGGAGTTGTTGTCGGAAATCGGGAGTTTTCACCAGTATCAAGATCCGCGTCAATTGATCAAATTAGCGGGCTTGACGTTGAAAGAAAACTCGTCGGGACAACACAAGGGACAAAAACGAATCTCGAAGCGAGGGCGAAGACGGCTACGCACCCTTCTCTTTCGGGTGATGATCCCACTCATTCGCCATAACAAGGCGTTTCGTGCCTTACACGAGTACTATACGACACGTCCTGTCAACCCGTTGCGTAAGAAACAATCCATCGTCGTGTTATGTGGCAAGCTATTGAAAATTCTATACGCGGTTTGTGTGAAGCAACAAGCATTTGATGAGGAACGAATGATGCAAGATATCTTCTCCTCCACTCAAGCACAGGCAGCCTAGAGCCGCCTCCTTTGACAAGGAAAACTGTCTAAACAACCAGATGACACGGAGAAGCTGGCACGATTTTCACCATTCGACCTCGAGTCCCTAAAAGAGCTTAGCCGGCCTCTGCTTGGTGAAGAGACCGAACGAAGGAATGTTGGCACACGGATGCCCAGAGACATGGGAGGGGTCGTCCTCATCAGCAATGCAGAGATCCAAGGTGCATCGCATACACATCCCCCCACTGGTATATAAAAATACAAAAATATCCAGTGACCGCGAAGCGCACCACGGATTGTTAGATATCAACAAAAATGCAAAAGTATGTGATGAGTTTTGTCGAAAAATATTTTTTTGGCACCCCTAAGATGCCAAGAAACCTTGATATATCAACATTTCTAGAGGGAGGTGGATATATGATACAAATAATCGTGAGTGTACTTGGAATAGTTGGTTTAGTAAGCGCAGGATTCGCTTATTATTACATGGAAAAACAACCAAAAAAATAACAGTAAAAATCTATCTTAAGGATAGCGAGAAAGATAAATAACGAGTACACAGACGGCTTTTACAGCCGTTTTTTTTCGTTCCAAGGGGTCAAAGGTAGGGGTGATAGAAAGATGCAATGTGAGCCATTCTGAAGCGTTTAAAGGCTATATAGCTATTAGCTGTCACTTTTTATAGTGGCGACATGTTGTAAATTATCATTTTATCCCCGAATAAAACGCCTTCTTTTTTGCAAATTCCTTCGGGATATACTTCTCCCCTTTTCTGAAATAGTATGCTAAATTTTTAGTGAATTGTTTCGGAGGGGGAGGACGAGATCGTGATCCAGTTGTATGACTTCGGGGTTGATGTGCAAACCTATGCGAATCGAGGAAAACAAAATGCGTTTCT
>NZ_JAPSMC010000122.1 GCF_026847645.1 Anoxybacillus sp. J5B_2022 | reverse complement strand
GAGATTTACTAATATCTTCATTGTGTGAAGGTTTGAGATTCGTGTCGTCATCAATCTTTATCATGTTTCGGCAGACATAATCGCTGGCATGTATCAAAAGCGTTGGTCGATTGAAGTGTTTTTTCGTCGGATCAAGCAATACCCCAACTTTCCTACCGTTTTTTCAATCCTTAACTTATATATTTTATTCATCAAAAAGGGACTGAAGTATTAATGGGATATCTATCTTATTTTTTATTTATAATTTTATCTAACTCGAGATTTTCAAGATCTATATTACTGATATTTATGACCAATAATAAAATTACACTTTTTCAATTTGGTTTAATCCAGCTTTCTTATTATAGTATTCGCTTTTTGAGCGAATTTCCAAGTGGTGTTCTAGCAGACTATATAAAAAGAAAATACTCTATGGCTATTGGTAGTCTACTAGCCAGTTTGTCTGGAATTCTACTCTATAGTACTAGCTTTTTGGATACCTCTGGATATTTTTGGGTGTTTTTAATATTATTTAGCTTAGATGCGATGGCTTCCTCTTTTCTTAGTGGTTCAGATCAAGCCATGTTGTATGATTACTTAAAAAGAAAAGGTTTGGAAAGTAAATATCCAAAATTTTTAGGTTGGAGAGAAGCAATCGCGGCAATTTCATTGGGAACAACAACAATAATTGGAGGATTCTTAGCTTCTAAATCAATAAATTTACCTTTTTTATGGCAAGGAATTTTGTTTTTACTTGCCACACTAGTAATCCTATTCTTCCCAGAAAATAAATCTGTAACAATAAAAGAAAGAGTATCTAGGACAACTCCTCTAAAAATTGCATCAGAAGGATTAAATGTTATTAAAAGAATTCCTACTATCCAATTTTTGGTTTTATTTATGACTATTTTAGCTGCCAGCACTAACACCGTAACTATATTTATTCAGGGATATTTTAATGAGTTAAATATTAGTACTAATTCTATTGGAATCATTTATGGTATTTGTACGGTACTGAGTGCGCTAGCAGCTATAAATTCCTATCATCTGACAAAACTAACATTAAAGACAATATTAATTATTACAACCAGTATGTTCTTTGTGGGTATTATATGTTTGCTTACAGAATATATACCCTTAGTAATCTTTGGATTTTTCCTTATTTATCTTAAATTAGATTTTCTAGAGCCTTCTGTGTATTTCTTTTTAAATAAATATGTTAAGGAAGAAGTTCGAGCAACTGTTCTTTCTTTTTTCGGAACAGCCTTAAACTTTGTAACTCTTATTATGTACCCACTATATGGAATAGTTGGAGAACAATCTGGATACAAGGGCATGATCTTTGGAATGTCAATTTTGTCCATCCCCTTATTTATTTATTTGTTTATTTTTTACAAAAAGTACAAAGTGGGGGATAGTAAAACATCTATATCAGTTTAACTTGAAGATTAGAATTCTAAATAATCAGAAATTCTGTTACAAATTTTTTCGGCTGTCGGAGGTAAGTCAAGAATTTCCTTCATCAAGCGAATTAGTGACAGATTACCGAACAACAATTCTTCTTTTGATGGAAAATTCAAAAGGATGCAAGTTACATTTATATAGTTCAGTCAATGTATGACTATATAAGAGAGATTAAAAATTTATGTTAAATTATTAAAGATTATAGGGTTTTACAGGAGGGTATAACTATGATCAAGCAAAAAGTAGAAATAGGAGATAAAATAGAAATAGGGGATATTTATTATACTCGATCAAAGTTAACTGATGAACCTAGGATTAAAGAAGTCTTAAATACATTTCGATATTTAAACAGTGATGCACCTAGTAGGAAAATAATTACTGTAACATCGGGCTTTAGTTTGAAATTAGGGAAAATAAATGTTATTTACGGTCCTAGTGGTTCTGGGAAATCAACTGTATTGAATAAGTTTAAGAGTATTCTTGGTGGAAGAGAACTTATTCAGGCTCCTCAAGAAGATGATTTTTTAATAAACCTAGTAGGAAAAGATCTTAAAGAAGCAATAAAGATACTAACTTATGCAGGTTTAGGTGAAGGAAATTTATTTTTAAGAAAATTTTCTCAACTTTCAGAGGGACAGAAGTTTAGAATGAGAATTGCTTTAGAGATAGATAATATAAATAAAAGTAAAACAACGAATCAAATACTTTATATTGATGAATTTGGTTCCAATTTAGATCCTTCTACAGCAAAAGCAATAGCACATACGTTTTCAATTGCAGTTGAAAATTCAAATCTAATTGTTTTTGTTTGTTGTAACAACTTAGATGTTGCGAGAGCTTTCAATTATGACACATTAATTAGTCTTGGATATGATCACGTTACAAAAGTTGAATACTCAGAAGAAAATAAACGCTTAAAAGAAAAGAGTAAGATTAATATCAAAGTAGAAAAGGGAGATATTAGTCATTATCGTAAGTTTAAAAGATATCATTATCTCGATTCCGAGG
>NZ_JAPSMC010000121.1 GCF_026847645.1 Anoxybacillus sp. J5B_2022 | reverse complement strand
AAAACAAACATTAATGAAATGAATACTGAAGGAACGGCAACGATTCGAAAGTAAGTGACTGCAACTTCTAAAACATTCGGCTCTGCCCCCATAATTTTTAGTAATGGTTCTGCAAAAAATAAAGAAATAAGACCAAATAACAATCCGATAAGAATAGCTATCCAGGTCGCTTGTTTTGCAATTGATTTTGCTTTTTCAAAATCCTTTGCTCCAACGCTTCTGGCAATAAGCGCAGAAGTTCCAGTTCCTAAAGCCATAAAAATAGCCATATAAACTGCAAGAATGGCATTTGCTATTCCCACTGCGGTAACTTCCACAAGTCCGATTTTGGATACAAAAAGCGTATCTACAAAGCCAACAACGGTTTGTAATATATTTTCTATCATTGCAGGAACAGCAAGGGCTAAAATGACCCGTATTTTTTGTTTATTCGTTGTATTCTGTTCCGTCATAATGTGAGACTCCATAAAAGCACTTCCTTTATTTTAGATAATGGTCTAATGCTTTATTTAGGTTGGCTAATACTTCTTGCTGATTTCCTTTATGAACTGCATCCACAACACAGCCCTCCAAGTGGTCTTTTAATAAGATTTTTGCTGCGTTATCTAGTGCCTTACGCACAGCGGCGATTTGTAAAAGCACTTCCGAACAATCTCTGCCCTCTTTAGTCATTTCCTTAATAGACCTTACGTGTCCTTCAATTCTTGCCAGTCTATTTACAATTTGCTGTCTATGCTTATGACTGTGGTTATGGAAGTGATTATGATGGTTGTCATTCATAAAATAAAACCTCCTTCACATCAAAATTATATCCCCCTAGGGGGGATAAAGCAATAATGATAGTAACTACTTGGAACAGCAAAAGAAACCTCAATATCGTTAAATTGATATTGAGGTTTCTTTTCGATTGTTATTTATTAT
Source organism: Anoxybacillus sp. J5B_2022 (assembly GCF_026847645.1). Taxonomy (GTDB): domain Bacteria; phylum Bacillota; class Bacilli; order Bacillales; family Anoxybacillaceae; genus Anoxybacteroides. The sequence continues at coordinate 1,573 of NZ_JAPSMC010000121.1, read as the reverse complement.
CCAAAAAAAGTTTGGAACAATAGATATGCATTTAGGCTAATGATTACAATAGCTACAATCCACGCAAGAACTTTCAACCATAATGGATTTACGAACTCCCCCATTTTCTTTTTATCGCTTGTGAATTGAATGAGAGGAACCACTGCAAAAGATAGCTGTAAAGAAAGAATCACTTGGCTCAAAATAAGTAATTGAGCCGTTCCGCTTTCGCCATAAAGAGCAGTTACAACAACGGCTGGGACAATGGCAATCAATCGAGTGATAAGCCTTCTTAACCAAGCTGGAAGGCGAATGTTTAGAAAACCTTCCATCACAATCTGACCAGCTAAGGTTCCTGTTAATGTTGAGTTTTGACCAGAAGCCAACAAAGCAACTCCAAATAAAATACTTCCAAGTGTTGTTCCAAGCAGCGGAGAAAGCAAGTGATAAGCATCTTCAATCTCCGCGACATTCGTCATACCTGCTTTGTGGAATGTAGCAGAAGAAACAATAAGGATAGATGCGTTAATAAATAAAGCGAAAAATAAGGCAATCGTTGAATCCCAAGTGGCATATTTGATCGCTTGTCGTTTACCTGAGCTGGTTTGTTCGTATTGACGTGTCTGCACAATGGAAGAATGCAGATAAAGATTATGAGGCATTACGGTTGCACCTAAAATACCGATTGCGATATAGAGCATTGATGGATTGTTAATAATCTCTGTGCTTGGAACAAACCCCTTCAATATGCCACCTACATCTGGCTTAGAAAGAAATATTTCAGTTGCAAAGCAAGCACCAATGGTTAGAATTAAAACGATCACCAACGTTTCAATATAACGAAACCCTTTATTCTGCAATAACAATACGACCAATACATCCAGAGCTGTAATGATAACTCCATATATTAACGGAATTCCAAACAACAAATTCAAAGCGATTGCCGAACCGATCACTTCCGCTAGATCACAAGCTGCGATTGCCAACTCGCATAAAACCCATAAGACCATTGCCACTGGCTTACTATAATGATCTCGACAAGCTTGGGCTAAATCCCTTCCCGTTACAATTCCCAACTTGCCAGCCAATGCTTGAAGCAATATTGCCATTAAATTTGAAAGCAAAATAACGGAAAGTAACGTGTATCCGAACTGGGAACCTCCTGCAATATCAGTCGCCCAGTTGCCTGGGTCCATATAACCCACTGCAACTAAGTATCCTGGTCCAGCAAACGCAAGAAATTTTCTAATCCAAGAGCCAGCTTTTGGTATACTCAAACTTCTATATACTTCGGGTAACGTTGGTTGTGTTCGTTTATTTCTCCAACCTTCTTCAACTGCTAACGGCAGTTTTTTTATATTTTCACTCATTATGATCACCTCGTTATTGGTTTGTACTAAATATTTTGCATAAAGGAAACTTTTAGGGTAAAAAAATTGCTCCTACACTTAGAATTAGATATATGTAAGAGCAAAGAAAATGTTGCCTAAATAAATTGTACCTCCGAAAGAATTTTAGTCAAGGGAAACTTTTATTACTTATTAGTTCTTAGGCTCTCTAAAATATTGAACAAGGTACTGACCTTGTTCAAACC
>NZ_JAPSMC010000120.1 GCF_026847645.1 Anoxybacillus sp. J5B_2022 | reverse complement strand
ACATGGTAATTATTGTAATTAAAATTGCTCAACTACAGAAGAGAAACGAAATATCGCGAAAAAAATGCTAGCCAAAGGATATGATGTACAAACAATCCACGAATTAACGGAGCTTCCGGTGGAGGAGATTGAGAAGTTAAAGTAAATGCACTGTCCCCACCCGTAAGTTGAACAATCGCCGCAAGCGTTGGTGAATGTCTTTTGAAAATAGCAACATATTTAATTTCGTTCTCTGTCATGTTTTTCATGGTGTGGTATAATGAGGAGATGTGCCAGTCACGCGCCGAAAAATCCCTCTGAACAAGCAGGATAATGCGGAGCTCGATGAATCGTTCAGAACGAGCAGATAAATGGGGTATCATTTTTCAAAATCGTGTATATACTATGTATATACATTGTGGATGAGAGGTGATATAATGAGATCAAAGAAGTATGAAGGGGGAGGACGTATGGCTACAGTTGTTGCTCAAAAATGGGGAAACAGTTTAGGAATTCGTGTTCCAAAAGATATTGCTGATCAATTAGGTATTAAGCAAGGCACGGAAGTAGAATTAAGCGTCATCGAGCATGAAGGAATCATCACATTAAAACCAAAGAAAACGCGAAAAAAATATACATTAGAAGAACTCATATCGCAAATTACAGCTGAAAATCGTCATGAGGAAGTAGAGTTTGGGGTAGAGGGGCGTGAGTTGATTTAATGGTGTCACATGTACCGGAAAGGGGCGATTTCGTTGTTTTAAACTTTGATCCGCAAGCTGGTCATGAACAGGCTGGGAGGAGAGTGGCAATTGTCTTGTCCCCTAAAGAATTTAATCAAGCAACAGGATTTATCGTTGTTTGCCCGATTACGAATCAAAAGAAGGGATATCCATTTGAAGTAGATTTACCGAAAGAAGGAATATATCTTGATGACGATCGTCATCCGATAACAGGGGTTGTATTAGCTGACCAAATGAAGTCATTAGATTGGAAAGCTCGTCACGTAAAAATTTTAAAAAAGTATGATCGAGAAGATGCGCAAGTTGAACAAATAGACGAAATCGTTGATGAATGTCTTGCGAAAATAGCGACATATTTGGTATAGATAAGGCTCTTCACCACAAGTTGTACTTGATTTTTTATAAAACGCTCTACTGACACTTGTGAGGAAGAATCAGCAAATCAATGATTTTTTCACATTCTTGTTTAGGAAAGCGTATCACTCGTCAAGTACATGTTGTGGTGATGAACCAAAAATAGTGAAAAATTTTTATTAAAATCTTTGTCGATATTTGGTGATTTTAATAAAATTGATAACCTAGATGCTTGTCACGTCCCAACAAAGCAAAACCATTGATGGATAAGACGTCAATGGTTTTTTCTGTTTTAGAGGGATCGTACGAAATAACTTTCTCAAAGGGAGCCATTCGACACGACTAGGTGAGAGATATTCTTTTTTCGGCTGATGGTCATAAACATTTTTTACTTGTTCATGAAAAATTATAAAGGAATTACACGATGAATGTCGAATGATAGCGGATGAAAAAACGTTATGGGAAGGGGCTTGAATGCGGTGTCAGTAATAAAAACAAAAGTAACTGTAGAGCGTATTGTGGTTGTTCATGGGGAAAATCGTGCGACGTTACGAGTGTGCAAAGATGTGTATTTGAATGATTATTTATTGTATGAATCGAACAGCAAAGGACAGAAAGTTCCTATTGGTTTGTCAGGAAAAAAGGTGAAAAAGTTACAAGAATGGAACGATGTAAAAATTGAGAATAAGCGGTTGTTTTCTTTTTTATTGAAGGCGTATATGCATGAGAAAGAAGTCTTTGTACATTTGGAAAAAAGAGAAAAGTGTCTGTATGTTGTTGGAGTGGAGTTTTGCTAATGGCTCGATTAAGGTCGTTTCAACCGTTTTGGTCTGATACCGTCATCTTTTGGGGGGCAGGAGCTACGGCGAGTTTAGGAATAAAAACAACCGAGCAACTCGCTCACACGATTCTTCGTTTAGCACAGATCAATGAAAATCGGCAGTCACGGATAGAAGAACGAGTGAAAGAAGAGTTTCCGAATGTGGGTAAACAAGTTCAAGCGGAGTTGGCGGCGTTGTTCGTTTTATTAGGGGAAGAGGGCGATCGGAGAAAAGCGATACGGGCGTTAGGATTTTCTGAAGAACGAGTGAGCGAACTTAAACGTTTATACGACTGGACGGTAACTCGCGAAGTAATGAAGCGCTGTCCGGGAATTTATGATGGTCGGTTTTTATTGCAAGATTATTACAACTTGATCGATCTTCATATTAAAAGCGGACAAGGGTTTGCGGTGAACGGTCGCTTCATTCGCCCAGAGGAGCTGATTACTGCGCGCCGCACGTTAAATATGTTGATCGGCATTATTCATGCGATGGATTTCCAAGTTATGTTAACTCAAAAAAAGAGAAAATGAAACAATATTTTGATTTTGCTTTAATTTTAGGGCAATTTATGCAAAAGGAAGGGATGGAAAAAGTTCGTAAA
>NZ_JAPSMC010000012.1 GCF_026847645.1 Anoxybacillus sp. J5B_2022 | reverse complement strand
TTAATTATATCGGAACAAAAAATGGAAATGAAGAAAAGTTTGCTAATATTTCTTTATATTTAAGCGCTGCTTATGCTAAAATGAACAAAATTGTTTTTCGGTGAAGAAAGGACTGAATGATTTGGCCAATACACATACGTTTACAAAAGAAGAGGAAATCGTTCATGCGCTTACGCATGGGGTTGGGGCACTGTTTAGCGTGGCCGCTCTCGTGATGTTGACGGTCATGGCTGCGATGTACGGAAATGCATGGCACGTCGTTAGTTTTACTTTGTTTGGGAGCACAATGCTTATTTTGTATTTGTCATCAATGATCGTTCACGCATTGCCGGAAGGGCGGTGGAAGCGATTGTTTGAAATTTTCGACCATTCGTCCATTTATTTTTTCATCGCCGGAACGTATACCCCATTTCTGTTTTTAGCGGTGAAAGGCGTTATAGGTTGGACGTTGTTTGGCATCGTGTGGGGGCTTGCGCTCGTCGGTACCGTATTTAAATGCTTTTTTGTCGATCGGTTTTTATACACATCGACGATTATATATATCATCATGGGCTGGTTGATTGTATTTGCATGGAAACCGCTCGTTTCCGGTCTTTCGCCAAACGGAGTGTTATATTTAGTCATCGGCGGAATTTTGTACACAGTCGGCGCTGTTTTTTACGTATGGCGCGGGTTTAAATTTCATCATGCCGTCTGGCACTTGTTTGTATTAGGCGGATCTGTCGCGCACTTTTTTGCAGTGCTTGTACTATTGAATTCAATTTAATCCATTCAAATTTTCGAAAAATGATTGAGATAATAAGCGTCCACACAATCATTTTATACAGAGGAAATGTCACAGTAAATAAAAAGGCGTCTTTCTGTCTGTAAAAAAGAAGGAGAGCTAGTTACCTTTGCGGTGAGGCCTTCCTTTCTTTTTTAATGTATGAAAATACCAAATTGATGACAACAATCGCATGACTTATTACTCTGCACCTTTCTTCCCGAATCCCTGACCAAATTTCAGTAAATGCAATTGCCCGTTAGAAGCCCAGTTTTCTCTGTCGTATTCATCGAAAATCACTGTGACCCATTCCTCTTTTACATTTAAAGTTCTAGCTGCTTCTTTTGTAATGTTTTCAACAAATTTCTGTTTCTGCTCAATTGTTCTCCCTTTAGCCATTTTTACAGTAATGATAGGCATTCCCCATCCATCCTCTCATATAGGGAATAATCATTGCTCTTTTGCAAAATGTTTAAATAACATTTAACAAAAATTTACATATTCTTCTTTTAAAGTTAAGCTGCTATAAAACATTTGGTTGTAGCTACAACTGCGAAGGTAGATGATGCTTATACATTTCTAACGCATCAGTATGTTCTTTTAACACTGCGATTGTTTGAAGATTAGGTTTAGTAAAAATGATCGGATAGTCTTTTTCATCGAATTCTTCATGAACAGCGAACGCTAGTTTCTCCTTATGAATTGAAAATTCCGCCTTAACTCCGGGTTTATTTCCACGGGCGTCTAAACGAATCCAACGATTAATGGAGGCAAGATACACCGCATTGAGTGCATGGATGCAATACCCTTTATCTGGCGTATCAAACAACATCAAACGCTGGTAACAAAAACCCGTTGGAATTCCCTGTGAACGCAACAACGCGGCTAACAAATTCGCCTTGGCGTAGCAAATGCCCTCTTTATAATAGAGAACGTCAGATGCCTTACATGTAACTCTTGAACTTTGAATATCCCATGAATGCGAAATTTGATCCCGAACAAATTCAAACGCTATTTTCGCTTTTTCAATATCCGATTTCGATAAGTGAAAAAGCTCCTTTGCTTTTTGTTGAACTAAAGGATGAGAATAGTTCACCTCATCTAACTCCATTAAATAGTCATCTAAACTTAAAGATTCACAAATCAACACCGTTAACCCCCCCTTACAAACTTCATCGTCTTATCCATACATCGTCCACATACCGATGTCGTAAAATCCTAGCCGTTTGTAGATGCGTCCAGCATTCGGATTATCGTAAAAGAGACATAGCGTTTTTCCCGCTTGCATGTAATCATGGATGACCCGCTTCATAATAAGGCTAGCATAACCTTTTTGTCGGTATCGTTCGTCCGTGCAAACGCCGACAACCATCGCCGAAAAGGAATTTTCCGCTGTTGTCGAAACACACGATACCATTTCACCGTCTTCTTCAACATAGTATGTGCGGCCTGTGCTCGTTTCTAATGATTTTAGCAGCATGTCTCTAGACGAAGGAGTTGTAACAAATTCAGGAATGCGGCGGCGTAAATCGAGAATACGGTCAACATCATCTACTGTTGCCTGTTTTACTATCTGCATCTGCTCTTCCGCTTGAAACGAAACGGTCGTGCACTCACAAAAATACGTCACCCGCTTCTTTCCTAGCGACAATCCACCTACTTGTTCAAATTGTTCGACAACGTTTGCCTTTCCTGACAGACGAAAAGAAGCACCATTTGTTCGGATGATATGAGAAAACCCTTCTACATCAAACCTAGACGATGCATATGGAATGTACGAATCATAAAATCGTAAAAAAACCGCTTGCAACGCTCCGCTCTCATCAAACTCTCCCCATAACTGCTGAAAATCTTGGTCATAGCCAAACGCTTCAATATCTCCTATGATAAAAAGATTCATCGACGGTTCTTTCGTCAAAAAAGAAATCACTTGCTCATGATCTGCCTGCGTCAACGTTCGAATCATAACCACTCCCCCAATCAAACGTATATGTATATAAAAATAACGAAAAATGAAATGATTGTAAATATTTTTATAAAACAAAAGCTGGCAAACGCCAGCTTATCGCTCTACACCCCCACTTTCCTCGTTTCGTTCATGACTACATCAAAATAATGGACGGATAACATCTCTTTGTCGAATAAGTCGCTTCCCCAAATATGCTGTAAAAAGAGGCGGGCGATGATTTGTTTTCGTTCGTTTTCTTCCGCTTCTTTTAACGCTATGACGCTCAAATACAAGTCGCAAAGGCGATTGGCGATTTTTTTGGCGTGATACGTTTGCACGTCTTCTGGCTGTCCGTGAAGTTGTTTTAGAGACTGTATGAGTTCATGCAACCCGCTTTCGACCGGTTTAGCAAATGCGTGTATTCCCGCAGGAAGTGCAGCTAGTTGTTCGTTTATTGTTTGAATAAACGTTTCATGGACGCGATATTTACGGATGAGGCGCAACACCTCAAGTCCTAAAATGTTTGCTGTTCCTTCCCACACCGTCAATACTTGTGCATCCCGAAGCAACCGCGGGGTGACAAAATCTTCAATGTAGCCGTTGCCACCGTGCATTTCAATCGCTTCATGGGCAAATGCAATCGCTTCTTCTGCTGTTCGCATTTTTAAAAGCGCAATTAATAAGCGATTCCACGCTTTTTCTTGCTCAGACGCTTGATCCGGCGTGCGCATCACACGGTCAAAAAAGGAAATTAATTCAAAACAAGCGCTCGTTTGCACTTCTTGACGCGCAGTTAAATTCGCTAGCGTTTCTTTCACCATTGGATACGATGTAAGCCATTGTCCGAACGCTTTGCGATTTGCCCCATATTGCTTCGCTTCCTCTAGCGCCCGTTTCATAATGCCAATCGAGGCGACGGCATTGCAGACGCGCGATAAATTGAGCGCTTCCATCATATAATAAAACCCTTTTTTCGCATCGCCAATTAAATAGGCTTTTGCCCCTTCAAATACGACTTCCGCTGACGGCACAGCGCGAACGCCAAGTTTATCTTTTAAGCGCCGAATGTGAATGCCGTTTAATGTGCCATCGTCGTTGCGCCACGGCACTAAAAATAAACTAAGCCCTTTCGTCCCCGGCTCGCTTCCGTCGATGCGCGCAAGCACCATTGCGACGCCGCACATGCCAGCATTGCTCGCAAAATATTTTTCTCCGTAAATGTTATAATGATCGCCGCACAAAACAGCGCGCACTTCATTTGCACCAACGTCTGAACCGCCTTGCCGCTCCGTTAAAAATGTCGCCCCTTCATACAGCTCGACTTCACCCGTAGAAATGACGTGTGGCAAATATTTCGCTTTGATTGGTTCGTCGGCAAAATGCTCCAGTACATACGCCGTCGCCATCGTTAACGTAACCGGGCAATAAAACCCCGGTTCGACTTGCGATAACAAATAGCCTTGGGCATACGAATAGATGTAATTGGCAACACGGCCGAGCGTAAGAATCGGTTTATGGACATAGCCGACAATGCCTGTTTCATACGTTTCCTTTACTGTTTGTTTATATCCTTCGTTCACCCATATTTCTGAAATATCGTTGCCAAAACGGTCATATTTGATGAGCCTCGGCTGTCCTTCGCGGTCTGTATGCACCGCGCGCCGATCGATATCGGTCATGCAACGTTGCCAAAACTTCTCTAATTCTTCTTCCGCATACGCATAAAATTTTTCATCCAAATATTTTTTTAAATTAGCAAGTAAGTTCGGATCAACTTCCCGCAGCCGTTTCACCATGCATCCCCCTCAACACTTGTTTTAATATTTTTCCTGTCGCGTTGCGTGGCAGCTCACTAATTGCTTCGTATAGCCGTGGAATTTTATAGTCTGCGAGTTTATCGGAAAGAAAACGTTTACATTCTTCCGCAAGCTGCTCGATCGGCTCTTTTGTTACAACAAACGCTTTCACCGTTTCGCCCCATTCTCGATGCGGCACACCAACAACTGCCACATCAACAATCGCCGGGTGCAACTTTAGCGCATCTTCCACTTCTTTTGGGTAAACGTTCACCCCGCCAGAGATGATCATATCTTTTTTCCGATCGACGATCCAAATGTAGCCATCTTCGTCACGACGTGCTAAATCGCCTGTATATAGCCAGCCGTTTTTGATCGTTTCAGCTGTTTTTTCTTCGTCTTTATAGTAACCTTTCATTATGCCCTCTCCAGCCAATATGACTTCACCGACTTCTCCTGGCGAAACTTCTTGTCCTTGTTCATCGACAATTTTTACTTCGCAATGAAGGGCAGCATCTTTTCCCACGCTCCCTGCCTTTGTCGCATGTTCTTCCGGCGATAAATACGTCCCGTTCGGACCGGCTTCCGTTAATCCGTATAAACACATGAGTCGATTGGTGCGAAACTGTTTGGCGACAAATTGCACTTCATTTGCCGATAACGGTGCTCCGCCATACGTCCAATATTGGACAGACGATAAATCGTATTCGTGAAGGCGTGGGTGTTTTGCTGTAAGTAAATAAACGACTGGTGCTCCGAAAAAGTGGGTAATTTGATGTTTTGTGACAAGTTCTAACAACGCTTCTGGGGAAAACGTTGATGATAACACATGGGTGGCCCCGACGTACATGCCGCCGATGAAAAATAAATGAAGCGGCGCGGAGTGGCTCAGCGGCATCATATGCAATAGGCGACTATGTTTATCCATTTTCGTTTCAAGCGCCATCATAATGGCAACTGATAAAATATTTCGGTACGTGAACAAGACACCTTTCGGGCGGCCTGTCGTTCCTGACGTGTATAAAATCGTCGCTTCGTCATCTTCTTTCAGCGGGCAAACGATTGGATCAGTAGCACCGTTTGCAACAAGCTGAGACAACGAGCGCCAACCGTCTGTTGCTTCGCTTGTTTTGATCCAAATCACATTGACGTCATCCACAAGCGATGCGAGTTCACGATAAATCCAATCGTGCGCGATGACGGCTTTTGCTTCGCTATGGTCGATAATATATTGCACTTCTTGAGCAGTTAGCCGCGCATTGACCGGTACAACGATCGCACCGAGGCGTAAAACCGCGAAGTAGGCATACACGAATTCCTTTGTATTCAGCATATATAAAACGACTTTATCTCCTCGCTTCAACCCGAGCCTTTGAAGCGACGAAGCGAGGCGGTTGACCGTCTCATCGACTTGCTTGTACGAAAGAATCGTGTCTCCATCGATGATCGCGGTTTTTTCCGGAAATTTGCGCCCGTTTCGCGCCAACAGTTCAGAAATGTTCATTCGCTATCCTCCATTTCTCGCAATCTCGTTTTAAAATCTTGTAAAATCGTTTCCATTTCATGTTTCAGCTGCAGCAAATCGTCAATCCGCTCCGTCACCTCCTTTAGCTTTTGTTCGCCGTATTTGATCGTTTTTTCAAGCTGTTTTCTTCCGGTGCGGTCTTTGTCAAACAAGCTAATCATTTCATGAATTTCTTCCAATGAAAAACCGAACCGTTTGCCGCGCAAAATGAGCTTTAAGACGGCTCGGTCTTTTTTCGTATACAACCGCTGGCCAGACTCGGTGCGGATCGGTGAAATCAGCCCGCGCTCTTCGTAATAGCGAATCGTTCGTGTGCTAATGTCAAACTGCTCAGCAAGTTGGGAGATCGTATAATAGTTCATCGTGTTCACCTTTGTTGTTTTTAATTTTCTGAATTTTATTTTAATTTACGTTTACGTAAAAGTCAATGAAAAAGGGTTTTTTCATGTTGGAAATACATTTAATGGTAAAAACAATGTTCGGAAAGGTAGGATGACGATATGGCTTTTCCGCAAGAACGGAAACCGTTTACGTATACAGAGTATTTGCAACTTAGCGACTCCGATCGTTACGAAATGATTGATGGGCAGCTTTACAATATGGCACCGGCTCTCACTCCGAAACATCAACAAGTCGTCACGTTACTCAGCGCGGAATTTGTGATGCATTTACGCGGGAAAACATGCCGCGTGTTCGTTTCCCCAATTGATGTTTGCTTTTCTAATGACGAATGGGTTCAGCCAGACATTGTGATCGTCTGTGATCCAAACAAAATTAGCGACGAACGCATTATCGGGGCACCTGATGTCATTGTCGAAGTTCTATCACCGTCTACCGCTAAAAAAGATCGTTTAATTAAATATAAACGTTACGAACAAGCAGGAGTGCGGCAATATTGGATTGTCGATCCGATTCATGAGTATGTGGAAGTGCATGTGTTAAAAGACGGAGCGTTTCAACTTTACGGTACGTATTTTAAGGAAGACACTATTCCTGTTCAGCTATTTGGTCATTTTTCCATTCATTCAGACAATATTTTTCTCTCGCAATGAAAAAGAGGCGCACGCCGCCTCTTATTCTTCGTAAATCATTTTTCTTGTCATGCCGCCGTCGACGACAAGATGAGTGCCGGTGACAAAATCGTTGTTCGGATCGGTGAAATAAAGGCAGGCGCGCGCCACATCTTCTGGTTTGCCAACGCGTCCTGCGGGATGCTGGGCATGGTCTTTTGGCCGAAGCGTTTCATATGCTTTCGTTTCAATCCAGCCTGGACAAATCGCGTTTACGCGAATGCGGTCAGCACTAAACGACATCGCTAGCGCATGGGTGAGCGCCAACATTCCACCTTTAGAAGCAGCATACGCTTCGGAGTTTGGTTCCGACATCAACGCGCGCGTCGATGCAATATTGACAATCGCTCCGCCACCGTGCGTTTTCATGATTTTCGCCGCTTCTCTTGCGCAAAGAAACGCGCCGCGCAAATTCGTGTTGATGACGTCATCCCATTGTTCGACCGTCAAGTCATAAGGCGACACAAAAATGCCAAATCCAGCGTTATTAATGAGCACATCGACTCTTCTAAACATGTTGTCAATTTCTCGAAACATGTTCTCAATCTCCGTTGGTACAGTTAAATCACATATGTACGAATGCACATCATACCCTTCTGTTTGCAGCCGTTTAGCAACAAGCTGCGCTTCATCCGTTTTATCCGTTACGATAATGGTCGCTCCTTGTTCGGCATACGCTTTCGCTAACGCTCGGCCGATTCCCCCAGCTGCCCCTGTAATAACAACAACTTTTCCCTGATACAACTTTCCTCCCTCCTTCCACTTTATTGTACATCATACATCAAGGTTGTTGCCAAACGGCAACAACCTCGCGCATTTATACGTTCGAGATGCGATGTTCCCATTGTTTCGCCAGCTCAATAAAGAAGGAAAGCGATTCAGGGTTCGCCATCGAGCCAACGTTCACCGCTTTTTCGAGCGGGAAGCCTAATAAAATTTTCCGAATTGGGATTTCCATTTTCTTTCCGTTTAACGTTTTTGGAATTTGTTCGACTTGATAAATGTCGTCTGGAATAAAGCGCGGCGACACTTTTGTTTTAATCGCTTCTTTAATCCGTTTTTTCAAGTCGTCATCAAGAGAGGCGCCCGGCTGCAAAACAACGAACAACGGCATAAACGATTGCCGCCCCATCACTTCTAAGTCAATGATTAAACTATCTAGAATGCCATCCACCGTTTCGACTGCTCGGTAAATTTCGCTTGTGCCCATACGGACGCCCGCGCGGTTAATCGTCGAATCCGAACGACCGTAAATGACGCAGCTTCCTTGGTCATCAATTTTAATCCAATCCCCATGTTTCCACACGCCTGGATACGTATCAAAATAGCTTTCTTTATAGCGGCGATCGTTTTCGTCATTCCAGAAAAAGAGCGGCATGGACGGCATCGGCGCTGTAATGACTAACTCCCCGACTTCGTTAATGAGCGAATTTCCATTTTCATCAAACGCTTGCACGTTTGCCCCAAGCGAGCGGCATTGCAGCATGCCGGCACGAACAGGCAACAGCGGAGATCCGCCGACAAACGCGGTGCACACATCTGTCCCGCCGCTGCACGATACGAGCCAAACGTCTTCTTTCACGTGCTCATACACCCAAACAAACCCCTCCGTCGTCAGCGGCGACCCTGTCGAAAGAACGGCTTCCAAACGAGAAAGGTCGTACTTGTCTTTCGGCTGAATCCCTTGTTTCATACAAACGTTAATAAACGCCGCGCTTGTGCCGAAATGCGTCATGTTCGTTGCTTCCGCGAGCTCCCATAATACGTTCGCATCCGGAAACGTCGGACTGCCGTCGTAAAGCACGACTGTTGCCCCGACTAACAGTCCGCCGATTAAAAAGTTCCACATCATCCATCCGGTCGTCGTAAACCAGAAAAACGTGCTATCATGTGTAATATTGCATTCAATCGATAAAATTTTTAAATGCTCTAATAAAATACCGCCATGCCCTTGCACGATCGGCTTTGGCAATCCGGTCGTTCCCGATGAATATAAAATCCATAGCGGATGATCAAACGGCACTTGTTCATACACAAGTTCGCCTTCTGCTTGCAAAATGTCCGTCCATAATAAAACAGAATCGTCCCACGCACTTACATCGTCACGCAAATACGGAACGACAATCGTCTTGTTTAACGATGGAAGCTTTTCTTGCAACTCTTTGACAACAGGCACTTTATCAAACGTTTTTCCGTTATATTGACAACCGTCAACCGCAAACAAAATCGTCGGCTCAATTTGTTGGAAGCGATCGATGACGCTGTTGGCGCCAAAATCCGGAGAGCAGCTTGACCAAATTGCCCCGATGCTCGCACACGCCAAAAACGCTACGACCGTTTCCGGAATGTTTGGCATGTAAGCGACGACACGATCGCCTTGTTTCACGCCAAGTTTTTTCAGTGCCGAAGCGACCGCCGCCGTTTGTTGTTTTAACTCTGCCCACGTCACTTCACGCAGCGAAACGCGCTCGGAACGGAACAAAAGCGCTGGCTTCTCCTGCATGTTGCGAAAAATATGTTCTGCATAGTTTAACCGTGCCCCCGGAAACCAGTTTGCCCGCGGCATTTTTCGCTCCTCAAGCACACACGTATACGGAGCGGACGACTTTACATCACCATATTCCCACACCGTTTCCCAAAATGACTCCAGTTCTTCAACAGACCATGTCCATAGCGCTGCGTGCGACGCAAACCCAAGCCCCTTTTTTTCTTTTAGCCAATTCATATACCGTTGAATGCTCGAGTGCTCCATTTGCTCCTTCGTTGGTGTCCATAAAATTCCCCCATCCGTAACCGCTTTCATTCTTTCCTCCACCTTTCCCCTTCGCTTCTAAAAAACTACAAAAAATTCGAACTATTTTTATCATAACATCTTTTTTTCGTACAAGGAATATGCTCTTTTCGCCAAAAAACAAGCAAAATCGTTGACAAAATGACATTCGCTGAATAAGATAAGATTAAAAGTTGGTTTAGGGAAAAATTATAACCTCTGTACAAATTGTTAACAGGAGGGAAACTGTTATGACTCAAGCAAAACTCGAACGTTTATGTGATGCTCAACCAGGAGAACGTTTTCGTATCACAAAGATTAATATAGAAGGAACAATGAAGCGGAGACTGCTTGATTTAGGGTTTGTGCCCGGCTGTGAAGTAACAGTCTTGCAAAAAAGTCCGTTAGGTGACCCAACGGCTTATCGTGTCAGCCATACGACCATTGCTTTAAGAAAGGAAGAAAGTTCTAATATTTACGGGGAGAGGATCGGCAATGAATAATCGTGAATATACGATTGCACTCGCAGGAAATCCAAATACAGGAAAAAGTACGTTATTTAACGTGTTAACGGGCTTGCGGCAACATACAGGAAACTGGCCGGGGAAAACGGTCGTTCACGCCGAAGGCTTTTTCACCTATAAAGATGAACAATATCGAATCATCGATCTTCCCGGAACGTATTCGTTATACTCTAACTCCGTGGACGAAGAAGTGGCGCGGGATTTTATCATTTTTGCCAAGCCTGATGTTACGCTCGTCGTGTTGGATGCAACGGCGCTGGAGCGAAATTTGAATTTAGCGTTGCAAGTATTAGAAATGACCGACCGTGTCATCGTCTGCCTCAACTTAATGGACGAAGCGAAAAAGAAAGGAATTGTCATTGATATCGCTAAACTTTCCAAAAAACTAGGCGTTCCGGTTGTACCGCTTGCGGCGCGTAATAAAGAAGGCATCGAGGAATTGCTCGAAACAATCGTCCGGATGGTTCACGGGGAAATCAAAACAAAACCGATCGTTGTTTCATACAGTCGCGCGATCGAAGAAAAGATCACCAAACTTCTCCCGCTTGTTAAAGAAATTGTCGGGGAGGAATATCCGGCGCGCTGGGTTGCGCTTCGTTTATTAGACGGAGATACGTCATTGCTTCACGCCTTGCAGCATCAGCCGCATCATTTGTTAAAGGGGGTGCCGAACTATGCGTGCCACTGTTCCGCCAAATCCATTTGATGAATTGATGGATTATGCGAAAAGTTTATCGGACGGCGATACAAGGGAACAAATTGTTTCCGCTATTTTCCAAACATCAAGAGACATTTGCAAAGAAACTATTACGTACACAAAACGTGAAAAGCTGCATGAAACCGAAAAGCTCGATCGTATTTTTACTTCAAAAATCTGGGGATTCCCTATTATGCTCGCCATGCTTGCCGTCGTTATTTATATCACAATCGCTGGCGCAAACGTTCCTTCTTCGCTGCTCGCTGAATTTTTCGGATGGTTTGAAGGATATATAACGCTTGCTTTTGAGAAAATGCATGCCCCAGAGTGGCTGCACGGAATTCTCGTGCTAGGATTGTACCGTGGCACAACGTGGGTCGTGAGCGTCATGTTGCCGCCGATGGCGATTTTCTTCCCGATTTTTGCTTTGCTCGAAAACTACGGATATCTTCCACGCGTTGCTTTTAACATGGACCGGTTATTTAAAAAGTCAGGAGCGCACGGAAAGCAGTCGCTGACGATGGCGATGGGGTTCGGCTGCAACGCTGCGGCGATCATGTCCACAAGAATTATCGAGTCGCCACGTGAACGAATGCTGGCCATTTTAACGAACAACTTTGTCCCTTGCAACGGCAGATGGCCGACGTTAATTTTGCTTGCTTCATTATTTATGGCAGCTGGCTATACAGGTGGCTGGAAGACGTTGATGACAGCAAGTGTGGTCGTCGCGATGGTCGTATTTGGAATCGTCGTCACCCTCACCGTTTCCTGGGTGTTATCCAAAACCGCGTTACGCGGCATGCCGACCCATTATACGCTCGAACTTCCGCCATACCGGCGGCCAAAAATATGGGATACGATTGTTCGCTCCACATTGGATAAATCCATTTACGTCTTAAAGCGGGCTGTAACAGTCGCTGCTCCAGCTGGCGTGTTGACATGGGTGTTAGCTAACATTCATATCGGTGATACAACAGTCCTTGCTCATGTCGCCCATTTGCTTGATCCGTTTGCCCGCCAGTTAGGACTCGACGGCTACATTTTGATGGCGTTCATTTTAGGGCTCCCTGCCAATGAAATTGTGCTTCCGATTTTATTGATGGGGTATTTATCGACAGGAGCGTTAACCGAAGTTGATGGGCTTCATTCTCTGAAACAAATTTTCCTCGACCACGG
Organism: Anoxybacillus sp. J5B_2022; assembly: GCF_026847645.1. Lineage (GTDB taxonomy): Bacteria > Bacillota > Bacilli > Bacillales > Anoxybacillaceae > Anoxybacteroides. The sequence continues at coordinate 51,247 of NZ_JAPSMC010000012.1, read as the reverse complement.
CTGGACATGGCTGACGGCGTTAAATATGATGCTGTTTTCGTTGCTTCACTATCCGTGCGGGACAACACTCATCAATATTTATAAAGAAACGAAAAGCAAAAAATGGACGTTTGTGGCGTTCGCACTTCCAACCGGTATTGCGATTGCCGTCACCTTTACAACGGCTCATATCGCACAATGGTTAGGGCTCATTTAACGCACATCCCGCTCTCCTTTTATACAAGGAAGCGGGATGTTTTGTTACACTTCTTTCACTTCCTCTAAATGCGACACATCTGCTTCTACAAGCAACTCCAATCGCCCGTCTTTCACTCGAACGGTTGTAAGACTCGCACCATGCATAAACGGCCGAGCCCAAAGTTCTTCCAGCGGGGCTTGTTTCAGACGAGTCACGATCGTTTTTAAGACAACTCCGTGCGTTACAATTACAATATTGCCGGAACGGTACTCATTGATGATGTCAGTTAATGCAGCAAACGCCCGATTTTGTACGTCAATAAATCGTTCCCCGCGCCTCGGGACGTACAAGTGCGGCTCATTCCAAAAATGGTGAAACAAAATGGGGTCGAACCGCTGAATTTCGTCATGCGTTTTTCCTTCCCAATCCCCGAGATGGATTTCCCGCAATCTTTCCTCTTGATAAATCGGGATCAACCGTTCCCCGCGGATGATCTTTGCTGTATCAAGCGCCCGTCTGCTTGTGCTCGCATAAATCGCTGTCAAATCAACTTCCTCTAACCTTTTCCAAAGTCGGCGCGCATCTTCCTTGCCTTTTTCCGTCAGCGGCGAATCTTGCCAACCTTGCATACGTTTTTCTATATTCCATTCTGTTTCCCCGTGTCTTGTCAAATATAACGTAAGCATTCCCTTTCCCCCTCATAAAATGCCCCCTAACAATCACATGTTAGAGGGAGTGTTGGATTGATTATATTGTTCAAGCCATTGCTTTAATTTTTCCGCTTCGAGCGATTTGCTGAAATAAAAGCCTTGGGCGAAATCACAGTGCATTTGTTGAAGGAGCGATAATTGGTGATTTGTTTCGACTCCTTCTGCAAGTACTTGAATATCAAGGCTTTTCGCTAAATGAATGATCGTATCGACGATCGTTGCATCTTTGGAATTTTCAGCAATACCTTGAATGAAGCTGCGGTCAATTTTTAACATCGACACCGGCAAATTACGGATATAGGCAAGCGATGAAAAGCCTGTGCCGAAGTCATCGATCGCCACTTGCACACCGATGTTTTTCAACTCCGTTAAAATATGCCTGCCTGTTTCGATATTTTCCATCAATCCGCTTTCTGTCACTTCTAAAATTAAATGCTCCGGCGCAAAACCGGATTCGTTCAATATGTAAATGACATGACCGACCAGTTCTTTTCGATTCAACAAAAATGGAGATAAATTTACCGCTAATTTTAACTGCGGAAAATGGGCTTGCCACTCCTTTACTTGCCGGCATGCCTGTTCTAATACCCACAAAGTAATTTCAAAAATAAATCCGCTTTTTTCTGCAAGTGGAATAAATTCAAGCGGCGGAATTTCTCCAAGTTTCGGATGCCGCCAGCGAAGCAACGTTTCTACCCCCATCGCAGAGCCGCTTCCTAATTCGATTTTCGGTTGATAACATAAATAAAATTGTTCACGCATAATTGCAAACGGAAGATCACGCTTAATCACCGCCGTCTGGTTTTGAACTGGCTGGTAAAAATAATAGCCGTTTTTTCCGCGATCTTTCACATAGTAAAGTGCTTGATCGGCATATTTCATCAGTTGTTCTTGGTCGTCCGCATCGCTAGGAAAAAACGCAATGCCGATCGAAAGCGTCGATTGAATCATTTGTTTTTCGTAACGGAACGGCTGGTGAAACGCCTGAATCAACCGCTCCGCTAACTCGGACACTTTTTCTTTTGTTGCATTCGTCAACAATAGCACAAATTCATCTCCGCCAATTCGCGCAAAAAAATCATCAGCACGCAACACCGCTTGAACCCGCTTCACCGCTTCTTTTAAAAAATAATCTCCCGCCTGATGCGAAAAATGATCGTTAATCCATTTGAATTTATCAAAATCCAAATAGCATAAGGCAAACGTCGTCTGCGCTTCAACAAGCTGACGTATATATTTTTCAAAATAACTGCGATTGGCAATGCCAGTTAACGAATCAAAATAAGCGAGCTGATGTAACTTTTCTTCATATTTTTTGCGCTCACTAATATTTTTCGCCGTAACAACAATGTAATCAAGCTGATCGTCCTCATTTAAAATCGCTTTTCCATGAGCTTCCATCCATACCCATTCGCCTTGTTGGTTGAGTCTACGAAATTCTACGGTTTGTTGCTCGTTCGTTTCATATAACATTTGTAATTTCTCTTGCAAAAACAACACATCTTCCGGATGTACGTAACGAAACAAATCATACTTTACACATTCTTCGCGAACGACGCCGAACGCGTTCTCAAATGAAGGAGAAACATATGTTACTTTTCCTTCATTTGAAAGAATTAAAATGTAGTCAGATGAATGTTCATCGATGATCCGAAACCATTTTTCGCTTTCTTGCAGCGCCGCTTCCATCTGCTTTTGTTCTGTTCGATCGCGTAATACGCATAAAACGGTGTAAACATTTTCTAGTTTAATTGGAATAAACGACACGCTGACCGGAACGTAGCTCCCGTCTACTTTTTTTACGTCCAATTCGGCATAGTGTACGACATGGCCGTACTTAATTCGTTCAAAATCATTTAACGAAAAACCGAGCGTTTCAACGTCACACTCGTCCCATCCTAACAATGTTTTAAACGCTGGATTGATATGTATGATACGCCCATTCGAATCAATGAACGCAATGGCATCTACAAAATGTTGAAAAAAAGCAACACAGTTGTCCACCATATCAGTAATTACCTCTCCAGTATATTTTTTACTATCACCAACAAAAAACTGCTCTCTTACTCTTCTAATCTAGCCCTTATACTCTCATTTTTACTAATCTATCGGCAAAAATCAACAAAATGGATAAAATTTTTTCAAAAATCGAAACGAATTTCTTTTCCGCGTTCGCAACACACCTTTTCAAAAACTTGCTGTTTCTTTTCACTTATGCTAGATTAGAAGTACGTAAAAACGATAGGAAGGGTGAAAAAATAAATGAAGCGTCCTACAGCGGTGGCGGTGTGTATGCTGTCTCTTAGTTTGCTGGTGAGCGCCTGCTCGTCGAATGAAACGAAAGAACATAAAAATCATTCCTATACAACAAACTCTGGCGATGTACGGGAAACAACCAAATCTGTTGACCACCTCCCTGCTTTTTTAAGCCAGTATGACGAAAATATGGCCGTTCTTTATCAACAGGCAGCGAAACATCAAAAGCTGCTCGAAAGCATTCCGTGCTATTGCGGCTGCGGCGAGTCTGCCGGTCATCAAAACAACTATGACTGTTTTGTGTATGAAAATAAAAAAGATGGCTCAGTCGTTTGGGATGATCACGCAACCAAATGCGGCGTTTGCTTAGAAATTGCCGCCGAATCGATCACCGAATACGAACAAGGCAAATCGATGAAAGAAATTCGACAAACAATTGATGAGAAATATAAGGAAGGCTACGCCGAACCGACGCCGACAAAGCCGCTATAAGACGAAGGGCTATCTCCTAAACTAAAAGAAGAGATAGCCCTTCACCTTGGCATCACACTTAACGCCGTATATAAATCATATAGTGTTTCGATTTGTTTCTGCTTCAAATCTTCTAACATCCTTTTCCACAATTCTACCATCGCCCGAACATCCCCATCAGCGGTATGTCGTTTTTCACACGGAATATCGTAATGATGGAGCGCCTCATCCAATGTTGGAAATAACACGGGACGGTGGATCATTTCCATCACTTGTTGCATTTCTAAAAAACGCCCTGTCCATTTCGTTCGATAGTTCGTCCAAAGAAAATGATTCATAAACGATAAATCATGACCGATATGATAACCGATGATCAGTCCGTCGCTAATAAACGATAAAAAATGTTTCATTTCCTCTTTTAACCGGGGGGCCGATTGCACATCTTCCATACGGATTCCGGTTAACTGCGAAATATGCTCCGGAATCTCTTTTTCTGGACGAATCAGGCGAAAATAAAAATCGTTCAGCTGGCCGTTGCGCGTTTTAGCAGCAGCGATCGAAAAAATTTCATCCCCGTGCTGCGGCGAAAAGCCGGTCGTTTCCGTATCGATAATGATAAATGGAATGTGTTCAAGATGGGTATTCATATCAATATGCTTCTTTTGCTGCTCCTTTAATAACGTACGAACCCATACTTCCTGCTGAAATGTATGGCGTTCATTTTCGGATACCGATGATACTTTTTCACTCGGCACCCCAAGCGACAGCATGCGCAGCGCCCGCTGCCAAAAACGGTGTTGCTCATTCATCGCGCCATCCCCTCACTTGCCGCATAACCGTACGCTGTAACATTTGGGCAACTTTCATCGCCTTTTTTAAGAGAGCGCGTTCGTGCGGATCAAGAACATGCAACGGAACGTAATCACGATCGGCTGATTCTAATGAATATTTTAATCGAAAATAGACGCACGTTAAAAATGCTTCATGCACTTTTTGAGCAAGTGAAGCAGGCAACAGCGATTGATCGCGGATGTGCTCTAACCTTTCCCACGTCGTCATAGCGGAAATGTTTCCTACACACGATAAAAATTTTAACGAGTTTACCAGCTGCACATAACCGCTATGCTTTAAATGAAGACAGCCGCTATAACGGCCCCATCGCTCAATGTGAAAGTTCCCAAACCAACCGAGTGGCACGCGCGGAAAAATAACATGCTCCCCCATTCGTTTCAACAATAGCGGGTGACGGCTCATCTGTCCAACGAGCGATTTTTTACAGTCTTGAACTAATTCACTCGCTCCGTAAATTGGCCGCATATCCATCGCAATCAACAAAAAACGAATATCATCCGGAAAGTGATGATCGATATACATCGCCATTTGCTGTTCCCATGCCCGAACCGACTGACTCCAACGGCGATTCGTTGCCATGACGTTACCTGTGCAATAAGGATAGCCGATATCGTGCAAAAAACTTGTTCCCACTTTCGCCAAATGACGAATAAACGCATAACACTCCTCTTCTTGCTCCGGCGGGCATTCAAACAAAATACCGTTATCTTGATCGGTCCATACCGTCGGCTCGCCTCTCCCCATGCTTCCCATTACATACCAGCACCATTTTTCAGGAGGAGTTCCGACTGCTGCCTGAATCGTTTCTCCTTCCGCCAACATGACCGCTTTTTTGACAAGCGTGTCATGAACATCGCTTAAGGCATGGGAAAGAGAAGCAATCTCGTCTCTTTCAATCACATTTCGTAGCCGATAAGCTAATTCGCGATGATAAACGTTTAGCTCGTTTACCGTTTTGGCTTGATCAATTTGTTGAATGAGCTCGTATAACGATTCCATCTTGATCTTCCTTTTCTAAAAAAACCGGATGGACATGCCAATCCGGTTTTTTTCTTATTGAACCACTGTTTTCGAATGGTTCACAAATGCAGGATCCAATTGTTCTGGATAACCGTACGAACCGTGTTCGCTAATATCCAAACCAGAAATTTCTTGTTCGGCTGTCACACGGAGTCCGATCGTTTTCTTCAAGGCAAACAAGATCACAAAGGACACAACCGCAACATAAGCCGCCGCTCCTAACACCCCAACCGTTTGCACAATCAACTGATGGAATCCGCCGCCGTACACGAGCCCTGCTTTTCCGATTCCTGTAATCTCTACTAAACGAGGAGAAGCAAAAAACCCTGTCGAAATTGTGCCGATCGCTCCAGCAATCCCATGAACAGAGAACGCATAAATCGGATCGTCAATGCCTTTTCGTTCAAAGTAAACAGACGTCCAGAACGTGAATGAACCGGCTACCGCTCCAATTACAACGGCTGCCCACGGCTCGACGAACGCGCATGCGGCCGTAATCGCAACAAGCGCTGCTAACACACCGTTGACCATCGCTGGAATATCCGCTTTTCCAACCATGATTTTTGCGGTAATAATCGCCGCAATCGCTCCCGCTGCCGCTGCCAAGTTCGTCGTTAGTGCCACATAACCGAAAAATCCATCCCCTACGGCCATCGTACTTCCGGCATTAAATCCAAACCAGCCGACCCATAAAATGAAGCCGCCAATGACCGTATAGACTTGGTTATGGCCTGGAATAACATTTGGCGTCTTATCTTTATTAAATTTTCCGATGCGCGGCCCAAGCAAAATCGTTGCCACTAACGCTGCAATCGCCCCTTGCAAATGAACGACTGTAGAGCCGGCGAAATCTTGCATTCCCATCGTTCCAAGCCAGCCGCCGCCCCATACCCAGTGGCCGATGACTGGATAAATGGCGATTGTAAAAATCGTTCCGAATATAAAATAAACAGATAATTTCGCACGTTCTGCAAAACCTCCCCATGCAATCGCCAAGGAAACTCCCGCAAAGCCGAGCTGGAACAAAAATTTAAGCGACAGCGGTACGTTCGCCCACGAGAGCGAATCAAACGTCCCTTTTCCTTCTTTTAAAAACCATCCTTCCGTGCCGATGAAACTGTTTCCTGCGCCAAACGTAATCGCAAAGCCAAACGCCCAAAATGCAAGGGAAGCGATTGCGAAGCTTAAAATTTGTTTTCCCGCGACGTGACCTGAGTTTTTCATTCGCGTCGATCCAGCTTCCAGCAAAGCAAAGCCCGCTTGCATGCCGATGACCAATACGGCGCTGATCATCACCCATAACGAATCAAGTGCCAACGAAATTTCTTTCGGACTCATTTCCATCTCCCTTTCCGTCATTTGTTTTAACATCTTTTGTTATAATATATTACATAAAAAAGTGTTAATCAACTCTTTTTTTCGAAAGTAAACGGTTACAAACGAAAAAAGTTTGTTAAAAAATCTTACAAATATTTTTGGATAAAAAGCAAAAAAAGCGCCACACTACGTAACGAGCAATAAATAAAGAAAGGATGAGTACGTAATGAAAAAAACAGACACGCAAACAGAGGCTAACAACAAACAGTTGCAGCAAGAAACGAACAAACAACCACTAGGGTATGGGGACAAAAAGTTAGAAGGACCAAATCGTCCAGCGGATTAAAATAAAAAGGCTGAGCAAATGTCAGCCTTTTTCACATTCTGAATCACTGTCTAATTGCTTTTCTTATCGCTTCATTGAGGCAAGCGTCTGTTTCAATTGTTCTTCCATGTTGACTAGCTCCCGTTCTACTTGCTGGCGTTTGAGGCGGCCTTCTTGCTGAATTTTTAGTGTTTCTTCTAATGTAGCCACTAAGTTTTCTTGCGTTTTCTTTAACGTTTCAATATCAATCAGTCCACGCTCGTTTTCTTTTGCCACTTCAATGCTATTGATTTTCAACATTTCCGAATTGCGTAGCAGCAAATCGTTCGTCGTTTCGGTTACTTGTTTTTGCGCTTCCACCGCCCTTTGCTGACGGAATAACGTCAAAGCGATGACGACTTGATTTTTCCAAAGCGGAATGGCAGTTAAAATCGACGATTGAATGCGCTCCACTAACGTTTGGTTCATATGCTGAATCATGCGAATTTGCGGCGCTGTTTGAATCGTCACTTGCCGGCTTAATTTTAAATCGTGAATGCGCTTTTCCAAACGGTCTGCAAATTGCAACAAATCATTCACTTCCTGCATCTCCATTTGATTTCCTGACTTTTCCGCCTGTGCCCGCTTTTCCGGAATGAGCTTCGTCCGCAATTCTTCGAGTTTTAACTCTGCCGCGGCAATATAAATATTGAGCGCATCAAAATACTCTTTATTTTTTTCGTACAACGTTTCTAACATCATAATGTCGCGAAACAATAGCTGACGGTGCTTTTCTAATTGATCGGCAATTTTATCGATTTCGACACCGATTTTTTGATATTTGGCAACCATTCCTTGCAGCGACTTCGATACAGATCCGAATAATCGCGATAAAAATCCTTTTTTCGCCGGCAATAAATCGTCCGGATTCACTTCTTTAATTTTGCTCATCAATTCGCTAATGACCTCACCAACAGGTCCAGCGTCTTTTGTTTGAACGTGATTTAAAATCGCGTGCGAAAACTTCGACAGTTCCGCCTGCGCCGCCACCCCGTATTGAATGATCGCCTGCTGATTGCTTGGATCAATTTGTTTCGAAAGCTGGAGCGCTTTTTCGCGATGTTCTTGCTTTAACGTATCAATCAGCTTCACCGGACGGCGCTCCTCCACCGCCATCTCTTTTTGTTCCGCCGGTAAAGAAAACGGGTTTTCCAACAGCGAATCAAGCGAGCTTGTCCACTCTTCGTTATCGAACGGTTTCATAGTCCCTCTCCTTTCTCCATTCACTGCTCTCTAACGGTTTTTGTTGTTCGAGCGATTGCTCAAGCAATTTCGTTTCTACCTGCAAATCAAACACATCATCAGAAAGAATTTCCAACAACCGTTTTTCTGCGACAACCACCAGTTCATCCAACAGCTGCTCCGTTTTCCGCAGCGCTTCTTTCATTTCGTTGTTGCGAACCGGTTGATGAATCAGATAAACGTATTTTTCAATCATCGTTACTGCAGAATCTAATTCATGAATAAAAAACGACTGAGCGATTCGGAATTTCCGCGGGTGTTGTTCGACGGCACGAATCATTTTTTCGACCGTTGCACTTATATGTGAGATTTTCTGCCACATCACAAGCGAACGAACTTTCAAGCGCGCCCGCCGCATCCGCTTCCATTTTTTCCATGCTTCGGCAAGCTGCGTGCGTATATAGTCTTTTTCTTCTTTTAAAAGGCCGTTTGCGACAATTCGATGCGCTTTTCGCTTCATGTAAACAGATGTAGCAAGCATCGCCGCTGTTCCTGATACAAACGAAAGGAAAAATTGATAATCAAACAAAAAGAAGGCGATGATCGCTGTTACAAAACCGACATTCCATGAAACGAACCACCGCCATAACATCATGAACCAACGTTTCATTGTTAATCCCTTCCTTGCGAAAGTTTTATCTACATTATAGCATGTCCCTCTTTTTCATACGAACGAGCAGCGTCTTTTGTTTCATTTCGCAAAGTGAATGAGACAACTTGACAAAAGAATATGTTGGTATAAAAAAGGAGATGAAAATCATGAAACAGATCGATTGGCAAATGGTCATATTTGTCGGGATCACATTATTGCAAGAATATTGGTGCTATTTCCGCCTCCCGCGCGTGTATTACTGGTATGTCACGGAAAATAACCGAAATAAAGCAGCTTGAAAGAAAGTGTTTGTATGCATGATGTTTGGGGTCATTCTTATTATCCGCAACATTCTAGCGTTTCTCCGCCCACTAGAACCATTGCCGTCACTGGCCAGGGCACACTGTATGTTAAACCGGATACTGTCATCGTAACGATCGGAATTCGTACCGAGCATACAAGTGCCTTAGAGGCGCTTACGGAAAACGCGAAACGAGCGAATGCGATGATACAAGCGCTGCAAACGATCGGCATTCGCCACGAAGACATCGACACTTCCTCATTTTCCATTTATCCGAAATATACGTACACAAATCAAACAGTCATCCTCGTTGGATATGAGGTTGAGCATATGTTTGACATTACTGTCAAAGATGTAAAAAATGTTGGGGCCATTTATGAAACGGCAGTAGTCAACGGAGCGAACATCGCCCGCCAGCTTCAATTTAAACTCGCTAACGAGCAGCCGCATTACCAACAGGCGCTCGCCATGGCAGTAAAAAACGCCCAAGAAAAAGCGCGCGTTCTTGCCCGTACCCTTCAGCTGCCGTTACACGATGTTCCGGTAGAAATAAAAGAACAAAGCCATCCTTTCCCTCCTCCACCGCGTCCGATGGTGCTCGCAGAGGGAGCGGCACCGCCGATCCAGTCGCAAGAAGTCGGCATTACCGCAATGGTACACGCTCTGTTTGTTTATTAAGCGAGTTAACATGAAAAGGTGTCCCATATGAGGACACCTTTTTAAAACTTCACTTCTCGCACCCGCTCTCCGCCGAATAAAACAATCGTTTTCGTTTTTTTCGTTTGTTTAGTAATGACCGTTACTTCGTACATCCCTGGGAGGTATGGGCCATATTTTTTTACAAACGGGTCTTTTGTTGCTTCCCCCTCTACTTTTTTTTCATTCACAAGGACGGTCGCATCATCCTCGGCACGCACGACAAATGAATAAAGTGTTGGTTCAAATACGTATTGATCAAGTAGGAAAAATTGCGTTTCATACACCGTCATTGTAAAAATCGGCGGAACGGATGTTAATCCTTTTATGTATACGTGCTTTACTTCTTTTTGCTTTTCTAAATCACGCTGGAGCACATCATAGCCTTTCGGTTGTTTGTCTAAATATAATAGTAGTGGAGCTAACGTTTTTTCGTTGACCGGTACATTACTGCGAATTGATGTTTTTAACACGTCCCAATCTTTTTCTTTTAGCGCCTGCTCCAATTGGCGGATGGCCATTTCTTTCCCCATTTCGTTTTTCAGCATCCCATAGCCTTTGATGACGGTAATGCTGATCACAAAAAGGACGAGCAACACAAAGGCTGTCCAGCTAAACCGCTTGATGCTTCGTTGTTGCGCTGCTTGCCTGCGCTGATCCAAGCGCGTCGGCAGCGGTTGTTCTTCATTTTCGCTATCTGTCCGAATTATATCATTTTCTTTCACCAATCTTCCCCTCTCCCGTTCGCTATTCCTCATTCATGTTTATGACAAAAGAAGGGAAAATATGTGAATTCATTAACGGCCGGACAGGCTGAGCGTCGCGCACTTCAATCTAATGTATACGAACATGCGTACCAATGCGTCGCTCGCTTGGAAACAGTTCGTTTCCATCCCTTTTTTTCTAATTGCTTTCCGACGAACCGGTGAAACCAGCCGTGTCCGACAACTGCAACCGTTCCGTATTTTTCGGAATACTCCATGAGTAAATCGCAAGCTTTTTGGGCGCGGGTGACGGCCTGTGCATACGATTCTACACCGCGTACGTATCCTAAAAACCAGCAGAGTCGCGCAAAAATAAGCCATAGTTGTACTGGCAACCGCAGAAAATGAAGGTGCAAAAACGGAATAGGTGTATCTACTTCACGAAACAGTTCATTTTCCTCGACAAGACACGCCGGCAAAAGCCGTTGCACAGAATGGAGCGCACGCGGCAGCGGGCTTGTAATCACTACATTTGCTTGCTTCATTTTTTGTACCGTCAGCTCTGGAATCGGATCATCAACAGAGATACCATGGGCATCATATGCTGCGATCCACTGAGCAAACTGAGCCGGAGTTATCCACCCGCTTTTTTGCCATGCTGACTTTCCATGTCGAATCAAAATAATTTCCATCCATCCTCCCCCGTTCACGCACTTTTTGCTTGGACGTGCCGCTCTTTTTCAAATATACGGAACATCACAAAATATAGGGCGGCGCTCATGAACGCCAGAACTCCAAGGAGCAAAAACGTCCATTGATACCCGAACCAAATCGTAGCGGCAATCGAAAAAGGCGCCAGCGCCCGCCCGATCGTCCAGCGCAAACTCGCTGCCGCAAAATATTGACCGCGCATTTCTTCTGGAGCAAGCTTAGAAATAAACGTCTGTTGAATACCAGCTGTCATCAGCTCAGCGAACGTGAACAGCGCTACGGAACATATCATCCCCCACACGCTTGTCGTCTGACCAATAAAAAGAATCGAAAGGCCATACAGCACGGATGACCCAATAAAGACGGTGCGGTCTCGATAACGTTCCATCCACCTTGTGACGATAACGGTGAACAATGCCACTAACAAACCGTTTTCTGAAACGAGCATCCCAAACAATTTTTCCCCGCTTAACGTCACCGACCAGTCGCTGAACGAAAAAAGCGTCTGTTGATCGACCACATCTTTCGTATATACCGGAATGAGCAAATCGAGCTGCATAAACGTTTGCGCTACTAAAATACCGGCAACTACAAACAAAAGAAACGTCCGATCCCGCATAATAATGCCATATTGTTGAATTTGTTCTCTAATAAATTCGTACCACTTCTTGTTTTGCTGCTGAATAAGCTGTGCCGGAACCGTTTCGCGGAGCGCTTTCGTTAAAACAATTGCTAACAATAAGCAGGAAAAAGACGCGGCAAGCAACAACGCAAACAGATGATGTTCATAAAACATCCCACCAATAATCGGTCCGACGACGACTGCAATATTGATTGACGTATAAAACAGAGCGAACACGCTGCTGCGGTGTTCTTCCGGCACCACATCCACCACCATCGCTTGGCTAGCCGGCCAATATAGAGAGCTGCAAATACTAGCGAGCGTAAAACAAAAAAAGCCGGCAACCGGCGATGTCCACCATGGGGAGCTGGCGAGCGCAAACAAAAAAAAGACGACCCCTTGGCTATATGCCGCAAGCACCATCATCCGCTTCCGTCCAAATTGATCCGCCAAATATCCGCCAATTAAACTCGCAACAACAGAAAATAGCTGCGAAACAATCAATAACAGTCCTGTTTTTTCTTTCCCAAACGCCTCTGTAAAATAAATCGCCATAAATGGGAAAAACATCCAAAACGTAATATTAAACAACGCTTCTCCGAACAGGCGAATTTTCAAATTCCGATCCCATTGTCTAATTTTCATTATCGCATTCCTCATTCCCTAACAAAACAAACGTATTGATTCTTTTATTATACCACTATTTATTGGCTCTTCACCAAAAGTTGTGCTTGATTTTTTCATAACATGCCCCACTTACGCTTGTGAGGAAAAATCAGTAAATCAATGATTTTTGCACATCCTTGTTCAGGAGAACGTATCGCTTGTCAAGTACATGTTGTGGTGATGAACCTATTTATTCTTCTTTTGGTAGAATATTCATGATTATTTTTTTAAAATTAGGAAATACATCCTTTGAATAGCAAATAATCAACTAACGTTCAAATGTTTATGGCGATTTTTTGAACATGTGTGAAAAAGTATACATTTTTTCGTACATTATAGTATAGTTTGTATAGAAATATTTTTTGGAGAATCGAGGGAGTGTCAAAATGATTGTTCATGAATTAATGAGCATGGAGTCCATTTTTACGGAAGAACTAAAAGAAGGATATCACGTGTTATTAGGGAAATACAAAACAGTAGATGTGATCGCAAGCGCTGATTGCGTACAAGAAATTGATTGCGGAACGGAAGAAATTGTGGAGGTTGTTTTCGACCCAGGCAGCGAATACTCGCTCGTACGTCTCGGCTCATATACGTTTGAAGAAGTTCCATCACTAGATGAGTTGCAACAAACCATCTTCGAAAACCATTACGACATTTTTGCCGAAGCGGTTTCAAGCTGAGACCGCTTCTTTTTGTTTCGCTGGCGACAAATGAATCGCTTCACCTGTTAACGCCTCCACCGCTTCAAGCAAACTTTCATTCATGCTTGGGTGCGGGTATAACGGAAATGTAAAATCTTCGTCGCGCCCTCCCATTTCCAGACCGATCACTCCGCTTGAAATTAACTCAACAGCACCCGCCCCGATGATATGAACACCAAGTACCACTTCGGTCTTGGCGTCGCTAATCACTTTCACAAGACCTTCTTTTTGACCAAGAATGCTAGCATAGCCGTTTCCTGTCAGCGGAAACTGCCCGGTGCGAATCTCCCCATATTGTTGTTTCGCTTCCTCTTCTGTTAATCCGACGCAAGCGATCGGCGGAGTCGAGTAAACAACCGTCGGCAAAAATGTCCAATCGACTTCCGATTTTTTCCCTGCCATCGTTTCCGCCGCCACTTTTCCTTGCCCCGAACGTCGCGATCAAAGTGAAGCGCTTCCACCATTTCTCCTAATTCCACTAGTGTCACATAAATCGAAGCAATTCATCGCATCCGGGCGATGAATCGTCACATAGCCGATATCGTCACGTTTTTCCCATAAAATATTGTGCACTCGTCCGTCTTCCTTTCATTATGCATCGACATTTTCGACAATCGTCGCAATTCCTTGACCGACACCAATACACATCGTGGCCAGACCGTATTTGACGCCTCTTCGTTTCATTTCATAAATTAACGTCGTTAAAATTCTCGCTCCGCTTGCCCCGAGCGGATGGCCGAACGCAATCGCTCCACCGTTTACGTTGACTTTTTCTTTATCGAGCTCAAGCTGCCTTATGCATTCTAATGCTTGAGAAGCGAACGCTTCATTTATTTCTACTAAACCGATCTCATCTATCGTTAACCCCGCACGTTTCAACGCCTTTCTCGTCGCATAAATCGGACCAAGCCCCATCACCGCTGGCTCCAATCCCGCAACGGCTGATACCGTATATTTCACAAGCGGCGTCATCCCAAGCTCTTTCGCTTTTTCTGCGCTCATTAAAAGCAGCGCTGCTGCCCCGTCATTGACGCCGGAAGCGTTTCCAGCCGTGACCGTGCCGTTTTCAAATAACGGACGTAATTTCGCCAGTTTCTCAAGCGTCGTATCTGGACGCGGATGTTCATCTTTATCAACAACAACCTCTGTTCCTTTTCGGTCACGATACACGACAGGAACTAGCTCCTCGGCAAATAAATTCGCCGCCAGCGCCCTTTTCGCCTTCATTTGACTTTCGTAAGCAAATTCGTCTTGCGCTTCCCGAGAAATACCGTACCGCTTAGCTACGTTTTCCGCCGTTTGCGGCATGCTGTCCGTTCCATACATTTCGTGAAGCTTTGGATTAATAAACCGCCAACCGATCGTCGTATCAAACATTTCTAAGTTGCCGCGCGGAAAGTCTTGATCCGGCTTGGCCATGACAAAAGGCGCCCGCGTCATACTTTCCGTTCCTCCGGCGATGACAATACCTGCCTCTCCTGTTATAATCGCCCGTGCTGCGTAGTTGACTGCATCCAAGCCAGAGCCGCACAAGCGGTTCACCGTTGTTCCCGCTACTTCCACCGGCAAGCCAGCCAATAGCGCCGACATTCGTGCAACGTTTCGATTATCTTCGCCCGCTTGGTTCGCATTTCCAAGAACAACTTCTTCAATTTGATCTACCGGAAGTGACGGATTGCGTTCAACGAGCGCGCGAATGACAACCGCTCCTAAATCATCGGGGCGAACGTCTTTGAGCGCCCCTTTATACTTTCCGATCGGCGTCCGCACCGCATCGACAATGACGACTTCTTTCATTATATGTATCTCCCTTCCGTATATTCGGTGTAATATTTAGAATATTCAACAATATCTCTTTTCCTCCTGTTTATTTTTCATTCTCACTCTTTGTATATATAAAACTGATTTAACTTTTCGACATGGAACTTAGGCGAGACCCACTCGACACAATACATTGTCTGGGCTTTTAGAAATTTCATCTAAAAACAAATTCATTGCTTCTTCAATGGAAGAACGTGTTGGATGAAACTGATTGGCAATGACCGTCTCTTTTAGCCATTTCCATAACCGTTCAATGGGATTCAAATCCGGCGAATAAGGCGGTAGATAAATCAACAGGATCCGTTCGTTCTTGGAAAGAAAATCTTGGATGAGTGGAGAACGATGGATTTTGGCATTGTCAACGACCATGGCAATGACTTGGTCGTTGTAATGATTCGCCACTAACTGAAGAAACGACAAAAAATCCTCCCGTTTGCAAGAAGAGGAGGTTTGATGCACGGACTTCTCCTGTCATCGCGTTCAAAGCACCAAATAAGGTAACGCTGGCATGATGCCCATACGTTGACACTTGTTTCTGTTTGCCCACTTCTGACCATGTGGCATGAAGGCTCCGATACGCACGAACATGTGTCTCATCTTGATACAAGGGCACCATATCTTGATTCAGAAGTTTGTTTAATAAGGTCGATTTCCTGTTTAAACGCCTGGTGTTTTTTCGAATCAGCTTTACCAATACATAAGTGGGACGAGTATATCTTAAACACAATCGCCAAAGCATGCGCAAATACTTGTGCAACTCATCATCATACGTGTTGCGCACATATTCCTGAATGATCGGTGTGGTCCATGATGAGATACATCCCAATCCGTGATCAGAAGAGGAACTCGTTAAAATCACTTGCTTGAGCTCGTTTTGTTGTTGACGATTTTTATCGATTTGTATGCGAAGAACATGAAAAGAAGCTATCTGTCTATTGCACTTAGACTGTTAGCTTCTTCGGGCGTTTCTGTGTTCATCTGATAAAAACTATCATAACAAGACAGTCTCTCATTCTTTTTTAGAAAAGCGTTTCCGCATCAAACAATCCTCGAAGCAACCTTACCCCTTCTTTTATCTCATGCTCGCTCATTCCGCCAAATCCTAACAAAATGTAAGGAAGAGGCGAGGTGGTCGGGTCAAACCAATATTTCGCAGCGGAGTAGATGCTGATTCCTTCATGTTTCGCACGCTCGACAAAACCGCTGACATCGGTCACATGTGGAAAGCGAACAAGCAAATGCAATCCAGCTTTTTCCCCTATAATTATGGCATTTGGACCAAAATTTTCGTCAATCGCCGCAATCAGCGCTTGCCGCTTTTTTGCATACACATTGCGCATTTTACGGATATGCCGCTCTAAATGCCCTCTTTCCATAAACAAGGCTAACGCTTTTTGGACGATGGTTGCGACCGGTTGATTGTAACAAGAAAACTTCTTTCGGAACGTTTCGAGCAAACGGACGGGAAGCACCATGTAACAAACGCGGATAGCGGGCGTTAATACTTTCGAAAACGTCCCGATATAGATGACCCGTTCTTGTGTATCAAGCGCTTTTAAGGCTGGAATCGGTTTCCCCTCATAACGAAATTCGCTGTCATAATCGTCTTCAATAATGAAGCCATCTATTTTTTCGGCCCACTTTAATAGCCTTTGCCGCTTTCCAATCGGCAACACCATTCCGAGCGGAAGTTGATGGGAAGGAGTGACATAAACGATGTTCGCTTCACGTTGTTCCAATTCCGTGATGTTTAAACCGTCCTTTTCTAGCGAAATAGGAACAATACGATAACGATGATTAGTAAATACCGCGCGAATTCCATCATATGACGGATTTTCCATTGCGATCAGATCGGTTTCCGACGAGAAGAGTTGGCAAAGAAGCCCAGTCATTTGGTGAATGCCAGCACCAATCACGACTTGTTCGCAAGAGCAGTGAATCCCGCGCGCCTGAAATAAATAACGAACTATTTCTTGGCGCAACTTCCTATCTCCTTGTCGCTCGCCATACCATAACAATTCGTCTAACGGTGCATCCATCGCCTCATTCATACACGCCCGCCATACTTTGTGAGGAAAATGGGTTATATCAATGTTGCCATAACGAAAGTCGTATATTGGTTTTATCGCATCGGTTGGGGGCGAATGTTCGTATGTCTTCTGTAGTGATCCGTTTGCCCCGCACTCTTCGGTAAATTCTTGCACCACAAATCCTTGTCTCGGCATACTCTCAATGTATCCTTCTGCCACGAGCTGTGCATAAGCAGCTTCCACCGTATTGCGGCTAATGCTTAAATGGCGCGAAAGGGCACGAATCGAAGGCAACCGTGTCCCCTTTCGAATATGGCCTTGCAACATCTCCCGTTTCATATATTCATACAGTTGTTCGTAAAGCGGAATACGTTTTGTAGCATCTAAATGCGGAGTTAACTCGATCATCGTATCCTCCTGACCCTAAAAAAATGTTCAAAACTGTCACTATCGGTCATACCAGAAGCCTTTTATACTAATTATAACAAAGGAAACAGGAGGAAAAAATATGTACGAAATGAGAAGACCGATGTTAGCGTGTACCGATGAGGCGAAAATTTCTGCGTTTTTGTCGACGGCGATGACAGGGTATTTAGGGCTAGCGGATGGGCTAGAGCCGTACGTCGTTCCGTTGAACTTTGTCTGGTGGAACGGCGCCGTATACGTTCATGGCGCGGAAGAAGGACGGAAAATGGAGGTGCTGAAGCGAAACGCGCGCGTCTGTTTTACCGTAAGCGAACATTTCGGGACGATGGTTCATCCCGTCCCGGCAAAAACGGATACAGGGTATATGAGCGTCATGTTATTTGGCACGGCAAAAATCGTGACGGACTTAGACGAAGCAACAGAAGCGATGCAACAACTTTTACATAAATACGTCCCTGGCTATTTTTCCGCGCCGCTTTCCAAACATCACGTCGAGACATACCGCTCTTCGATGGGCAGCCGAACCGTCGTTTTGAAAATTACTCCGCACACGATAACCGCAAAGGAAAAGCCGCTAAACGAGGAAAGGGTGTTTTATGACGGACGAAAAGTGGCAGATGATATTGGAATGAAATAAACCATAAAAAAGGGCAGCGAACTATATAAAAGCTGCCCTCGATTCGTTATAGCTGGTTTAACGCTTGCTCTAAATCTTCCCAAATGTCTTCCCACGCTTCTAGTCCGACGGATAGGCGGAGAAGTGAGTCGCTGATGCCCATTTTTTTCCGTACTTCTTCTGGGACGACGGCGTGTGTCATCGTCGCTGGGTGTTGGATAAGTGTCTCGGTATCGCCTAAGCTGACGGCGATATGAATGAGGCGTAAATGGTTTAAAAGCCGCTGAGCGGCTGCTTTTGTTCCGTTTACTTCAAACGAGATTAGCCCCCCTCCGCGCTTCATTTGTTTTTGATAAATCGAATAATCGCGATGGTCAACGTCGGCTGGGTAATAGACGTTCGCTACGCGCGGATGGCGCTTTAGTTGCTCGACAATTTTTTCGGCGTTATCGCAATGGCGTTCCATTCGTACCGCAAGCGTCTTTACTCCTCGCAACAACAACCACGCATCAAATGGAGAGAGAACGCCACCGACATCTTTTTGTGTCGTTTTTGCGATTTCCGTCATTGTTTCTTTTGTGCCGACCGCAATGCCAGCGATGACATCCCCATGCCCTCCAATATATTTCGTTGCGCTATGGATGACGATATCACAACCGAGTGATAACGGTTGCTGCAAATACGGTGAACAAAACGTATTGTCCACGACAACAGCAATGCCATATTCTTTCGCCACGTTAGCGACCATTTGTAAATCCACTAGCTTCATCGTCGGATTAATCGGTGTTTCGACATAAATGCACACCGTTTCTGGGCGAATGAGTTGGCGAAGTTCTTCTTCTGTTTCCATCGCGCAAAAATCATGAGAAATGTGATATTTGTTTTTCAACAGCTGCAACAGCCCGAACGTACAACCGTACACCCCTTGCGAACAAATAATATGGTCGTTCGCTTTTGTAAGCGACATTAATACCGCGGATACTGCTGCCATCCCTGAGCTAAATGCAAGCGCCGCTTCTCCTCCTTCTAAACATGCCATTTTTTCCTCAAGTGCCCTTACTGTCGGATTGGCAAGCCGCGAATAAATATACCCTTCTTCTTGGCCAGCAAAACGCGCCTCTCCTTGTTCTGCCGTTACAAATGTAAATGTTGACGTCTGAAAAATTGGCACGGACAAGCTACCGAGATGGTCTTTCGTATCGTACCCGTGATGAATGACGAGCGTGTCAAATCGTTTGTCTGTTTTCATAGAAATCCCCCTATGTTGTGAATAACCCCCTACGCTTTTAGTATACGACACAACTTATTTTTTGTAAGCGTTTTCTTTTTTGTGGAATCGTTTCACTAAAGAAATTCCCCTTGTATCTGTTTATGTTAATTAGTATATTTGAATTATTGAATATTCTATTATAAATTTATTTAGAGGTGATGATATGGCAGACTTCGAAACGCGTCTGTTTGTGCTATCGCTATTGTTTTTTGTCTTTGGCACATTCAGCGCCCTCTGTTTTAGCCGACGTGATAAATGGGCAAATATTTTCGCGCATAGTAGCGCTCTTGTCGGCGGACTTCTCGGGACGGTAGCGGCATCGCTCGTCTTAGCGACGAAACAACCAATTTCTGTAACCGCATGGACAATCGTGTCCGACGTTACATTGCGATTCAAGGTTGATACGCTTTCTGCCTATTTTCTATTCGTCATTTCGGTGCTAGCTGTCGCTGTGTCGGTTTATTCGATTGGGTACGTCACAGAATATTACGGCAAAAAACCGATCGGCTGGCTTGGCGGCGGACTGAACCTTTTCTTGCTGTCAATGGTAGCGGTGATTACCGTCGATCATAGCGTTTCTTTTTTAATCGCATGGGAATTCATGTCTCTCCTTTCCTTTTTCTTAGTGATGTTCGAGCACGAAAAACCGGAAACACGGAAAGCGGGATATGTATATGTCGTCATGACACATTTTGGAACGGTTTTTATTATTCTTTCGTTTTTAACGCTCTTTTTCTTTACGAATCGCCTTGATTTTCAGTCATTCACACAAGCCGCGTCCGATTTGCCTGCTTCCGTCAAAAACATTATTTTTCTCACGTCGTTGATCGGATTTGGGACGAAAGCGGGAATGATTCCGCTACATGTGTGGTTACCTCGGGCGCACCCGGCCGCACCAAGCCATATATCCGCTTTAATGTCTGCCGTTATGATTAAAACGGCGATTTATGGGTTACTTCGGGTGAACTATGACTTTTTAAAAGGCGGGGCGACATGGTGGGGGGCAGTCGTACTTGGGATTGGCGTCCTCTCTGCTGTATTGGGCATTTTATTCGGAGTAGCGGAAAATGATATGAAGCGTTTCCTTGCGTTTAGCAGTGCTGAAAATATCGGAATCATCTTTATGGGGCTAGGAGCTTCCCTTTTGTTCCGTTCGTATCACGAGCCGCTCTTAGGGGCGTTAGCGTTGACTGCACTTTTATATCATGTATTAAACCATGCCATCTTTAAAGGATTGTTGTTTATGGGAGCAGGTTCTGTTCTGTATGCGACGCATACGAAAAACATTAACGAATTAGGTGGGCTTATTCGTCGCATGCCGTGGACCGCTGTACTCTTTCTCATCGGTGGCATGTCGCTCGCTGCTTTTCCGCCGCTCAATGGTTTTATGAGTGAATGGGCGACGTTTCAATCGTTGCTTCACCTTTCGTTTTCGCTTCATTCCCCTATTTGGAAGACCGTTGGCGGCCTTGCAGCTGCAACGCTCGGCTTGACGGGAGCGTTTGTCGCGGGAAGTGTCGTGAAACATTTCGGTACTGCATTTCTCGCCTTGCCGCGTACATCGCACGCTGCGAAAGCAAACGAAGTACCGCTTGCAATGCGGTTTGGGATGGTTGTGCTTGCCGGCGGGACCGTCGTTTTTGGCGTATGGCCAGGATTGGTTTTACGCATGACGAACCAAATCGTCGAGAACTACTTCCATCAGTCACTAACTGGTCACGCGATGTTGTATGTTCCGTTCCACCGTTCGGTCGAGTCGATTTCGCTCGGATGGATGACGATTATTTTCTTAGCGATACTTCTTTTACTAATTGCGCTGCTTCGCGTATCGGTTGGAAAAAGTAACAATCACTACGATGAAACGTGGAACTGTGGAACACCGCTTGTTCCGACGATGGAATATACCGGGACATCCTATTCGCACCCTGTGCTAATGATTTTCAAAAGGCTCTATGGAATCGAGCGAAAGATAGATGTACAAGGAGAATACGCGTATTATCCGAAACGGATTCGCCATCGGCTAAAAATAGAAGCAATTATCGAAACAAAGCTATACCGTCCGCTCATTCGCGGTACTGTATGGTTGTCACAGCGGCTGCGAGCCATTCAAAACGGAAATTTACAAAGTTATTTAGCCTATATGATTATCACATTGATCGTGTTACTGTTATGGATTCGATAACGGAAGGAGGAAGGAAGAAGCCGCAAGCTACTGGCGGCTATCTTCGCAACATACATGGGCTGGACTTTTTCAATGTTTTTACAAGCAGTAATGATCGTTTTGCTTGCCCCGTTTATTCAAGGGGTGATTAAAAAAACGAAAGCACGCATGCAAAACCGCATCGGGCCAACCGTTTGGCAGCCGTATTATGATTTAATGAAGTTTATGAAAAAAGATGCCGTCCTTTCCGTGCATTCGTCATGGCTGTCGGTCGCTACCCCGTATATCGTGTTTGTTTCGATTGTGACGGCCGGCCTTTTCATCCCGACCTACATAACAAACAACGGTTTGAGCTTTATGGGGGATATTATCCTTATTGTTTATTTGTTTGCCGTCGCCCGCTTTTTCACAGCGCTTAGCGCCCTCGATGCCGGCGGTTCTTTTGGCGGCATGGGATCAAGCCGGGAAATGGCGTTATCCGCGATTACAGAACCCGCTTTATTGCTGTCGGTGTTTGCCGTCCTTTTATCAAGCGGGACAACGAAGCTGCCAGATTTCATCGCATCCTTAACAAGCGATGGATGGAGTTGGTTTTCACCGTCTTACGGGCTTGCTTTTTTCGCCATGCTCATCGTATTAATTGCCGAAACAGGACGCATTCCAGTGGACAATCCGGATACCCACTTAGAGTTAACGATGGTTCATGAAGGAATGTTGCTTGAATATTCCGGCCGATATTTAGGATTAATGATGTGGGCAGCGCAAATAAAACAGCTATTGCTTTTAAGCCTTTTCATCAATTTATTTTTCCCGTGGGGGATCGCTTCTTTGGGTGGGCATATGTTCGTATCGTTTCTGTTGTACGTAGCGAAATTAATCGCACTTGGGGTGCTTCTTGCGTTCATTGAAACGATGTATGCCAAAATTCGGCTGTTTAAAGTGCCGAAACTGCTCGGTTCATCGATGATTTTGTCTTTAATGGCCATTTTACTTCGGGTGTTTGAATAAAGGGGGATCATGAATGGAACAATGGATTGCTATGCTACTACTGATTAGCGCCATTTGGTTATTGCAAATCCGGAAAATAAGTGATTCTGTGCCAATTTTAGCGTTTCAATCGTTTGTACTTGCGCTGATGGCAGGTGCGATGTGGTACGAAACGAAACTCTCGCATCTGTTTGTTGCCGCGTTGTTGACATTGATTGTCAAAGCGATCATCATTCCGGCAATTTTGCATTACACGATTAAAAAAATTGACGTCCATCGTCGGGTAGAGCGCGTTACGTCGAAATATACTTCATTATTGATCGCCATTATTCTGTCAGTGGCGGGATTTTATGTCACCTCCCGCCTTCATCTTCCAAGTACAAAATTCGGAGCGCCGTATCTTCCAGTATCGATTACGCTCATGTTTCTCGGAACGTTTATTATGATCGACCATAAAAAGGCGCTCATGCAAGGAATCGGGCTCATTACGATTGAAAACGGTTTGTTTTTAGTGGCACAGTCCATTAGCTACGGCATGCCGATGATGGTCGAATTAGGCGTTTTCTTTGATATGCTCGTAACGGTCGTGATCATCGGGATTTTATCATTCCGTATTCATTCTACTTTTGAAAGTTTGAATATAGAAAAAATGAGCAATTTGAAGGGATGATTCAAAATGGGAGAAGTTTCATTGCTGCTCATCATTCCCGTGATGACAGCGGTGCTATGTTGGCAAATAAAAAACCATCCTATCGGTGAGAAGCTGCAAGTAGCCGGTGCGTTATTGAACGTATTCATCGGTCTTTCCATTGCACGGAACGCGTTTTTCGTTGCGCCGGTTACAGGTTGGCATCACCTAATCTATATCGATGCTTTAAGTGCTTTTAACGTCATGCTGATTGTGCTTATCGGATTCATTGCTTCCCTTTATTCGGTCGGATATATGCGGCACGAAGTAGCGGAACGGATTATCAGCGAAGAAAAAGTGCGCCATTATTATTTATGGTTCCACCTCTTTATCGGGACGATGCTAGTGGTGAGCGTCGTGAACAATATCGGTTTGCTCTGGGTTGGCATCGAGTTAACGACATTAGTATCGGCTCTTTTAGTCGCTTTTTATCGAAAAGGAACATCGTTGGAAGCAGCATGGAAATATTTAATTATGGGAAGTGTCGGCATTGCGTTTGCCCTGCTCGGCATTATTTTTCTTTATTTATCCGGCGTCGATTTGTTCGGCGAAAGTGCTGAGTCGTTAAATTGGACGGTTTTACATCGTGCCGCCGGACAGTTAAATCCGCAATGGACGCTGATCGCCTTTATTTTTGTGTTAGTCGGGTTTGGCACAAAAGCCGGATTGGCGCCGATGCATTTTTGGCTGCCGGATGCGCACAGCCAAGCCCCTTCCCCAATCAGTGCGGTATTATCCGGGGTATTGTTGAATACAGCGCTTTATGGCATTTTTCGCATATACACGATTGTCAATACGACGCTAGACGGAAAAGCAGCATCGTATCTCATCTTTTTTGGGTTGCTTTCGATTGCAATCACTGTTCCGTTTATGCTCGTTCAACATGATTTAAAACGTATGCTTGCCTACTCTAGCGTCGAACATATCGGCATTATTACACTTGGCGTTGGCATTGGTGGCGCGCTCGGTCTTTACGGCGCTGTCCTTCATATGTTTCATCATTCCATGGCAAAATCGCTATTGTTTTTTGCAGCGGGAAATATCACGCAAAAATATCATTCGAAACGAATGGAACGCATTTCTGGTGTATTAAAAACAATGCCGATGACCGGAAGCATTTTTTTAATTGCGGCGTTTGCGATTACTGGAACACCACCGTTTAACATTTTTATCAGTGAATTTACGATTATGCGTGCTGGCTTTCAGAGTGGGCATTTAGTAGCGACCGTTCTCTTCCTTTTATTCGTTGTCCTTATTTTTTCTGGGATGATGTATTATGTCGTACGAATGGCGTTCGGAGAAGCACCGGCGAAAGTAGAAAAGAAAGAAATGAGTCGTTGGTCGACAGTGGCGCTCTTTCTTCCATTAATAGCCGTTATCGTTTTCGGGTTATACGTTCCACCGTTCTTTCAAGAAATCATTCAACAAGTGGCGTTTGTGTTGCAAGGGGGCAAATCATAATGGAAAAAACGATAAAGCAGTGGCTTTCACGAATGAAACAACAGCTTGGAAATAAAGTGCGGTCGATGGAACAAAACGGCGCACAAGAAACGGTTATGCTCGTAGAAAAAACAGAACTACCAGACGTCTGTTATTTTCTTTGGCATGAGAAAAAAGGGCGGTTATTTACGATGGTCGGAAATGATGAGCGGGATATTCACGGCTTTTTCGCCTTATATTATGTATTTTCTTTCGATTCTTTCCGTCATTTCATCACCGTGAAAACGTTAATCGACCCGCTCGATCCAACGTTTCCTTCCGTTGCGGTACAGTTGCCCGCTGCGAATTGGTATGAACGGGAAGTTAAAGATTTGCTAGGGCTCAGGCCACAAGGGCATCCCGACCCACGCCCGCTCATTTTGCACGGAGATTGGCCGGAAGATCTCCATCCGCTGCGAAAAGATTTTCCGCTCGACCGTCACGCTCCGCGCGTTCAGAGTCGAGAAGCGTTTATGCCGTACGACAGCGAAGACGTGACG
The DNA here is from genome assembly GCF_026847645.1 of Anoxybacillus sp. J5B_2022. Lineage (GTDB taxonomy): Bacteria > Bacillota > Bacilli > Bacillales > Anoxybacillaceae > Anoxybacteroides. Next base: position 25,863 of record NZ_JAPSMC010000012.1, on the reverse strand, counting down.
GAAATACCGGTCGGACCGATTCATGCCGGTATTATTGAACCAGGTCATTTCCGTTTCGGAGCAGTTGGCGATACGATTTTACATTTAGATGCCCGGTTATTTTTTACACATCGCGGCTTAGAAAAAGCAAGTGAAGGAATGCCGCTTGCGAAAGCATTGTTTTTAGCGGAACGAGTATGTGGTGTTTGCGCACTTTCGCATAGTGTGGCGTTCGCCCAAGCGGTAGAACGTATAGGGGAAGTAACAATTCCGCCGCGTGCCGCTTACTTACGTACGCTGTTTTTAGAGTTGGAACGGTTGTATAACCATATCGGCGATGTCGGGAACGTATGCGCTGGATTTGGGTTTGCAGTCGGAATTAGCCAAGGAGCACGCTTAAAAGAAATAATGCAACAATTAAATGAACACGTTGCTGGTCATCGTTACTTACGCGGCGTCGTTCGTCTTGGTGGGGTAAGAATCGATATAACCGAACGAGAGAAAGAAGATATTGTGCGAACATTGGCGTATGTCAAAAAGGAGTTTCAAGAACTTGTTGACTTGCTGTTTTCTCATGATATTGCAATGAATCGAATGGCGACGACTGGCGTACTTCGCCTAGAACATGCGAACGATTTGGAAGTCGTTGGTGTAGCGGCAAGAGCTTCGGGACGCTCGGTCGATATTCGGCGCGATCAGCCGTACGCCGCTTATGATCAAGTTCCATTTCACGTTCCCGTTTACGAGGCTGGCGACGTTCTTGCTAGGGTGCGCATTCGCGTTGACGAAGTGTTCGAATCAATCGCGATGATTGAACAACTATTGCACTCCCTTCCTAGCGGCGATACGTTCACTTCTCTCCCACCACTACCGCCGTATCGTTCGGCAATGGGATGGTGCGAGTCGCCTCGCGGAGAAACGGTGCATTGGCTTATGGTTGGTCCGGATCAAACGATTTACCGATATCGAATTCGCTCAGCTACTTACAGCAACTGGCCGGCCGTTCCGCTTGCCGTGAAAGGAAATATCGTCCCTGATTTTCCGCTCATTAATAAAAGTTTCGAGCTGTGCTACGCTTGTTGCGACCGATAAAGGCAAGGGAGGGATAGCGATGTTTGATCTTATTCGAAAAATATGGCGAACAAAAACGGTCACGAAAACGGAGCTATTTACAGAAGCACCGGAACGCTTCCGCGGCAAACCGATTTTCACCTCAAACGAATGCACTGGCTGCCAAGCGTGCACAACGTCATGCCCTGCTGGGGCGATCACGCTTCAGCAAAACGATGATACCATTACCGTTTCTTTATCTTATACTACTTGTATTTTTTGCGGCATTTGTGCAGAGGTATGCGAAACGAACATCATCGAGATCACAAACGAGTATCGGCTAGCGACAAAAAATAAAAACGAGCTAACAGTGAGCCAGCAAGCAACATTAGCGAAACTTTTAACAGCAAGGAAGGAAGTGTGATACAATGAAAAGCGGAAAAGAGCAAACAACTGATTTGCGATGGACGCTGCAAAAAAGAATGAAAGAAGTGCTCGGACGTTCGCTGCATATTCGCCATGTCGATTCTGGTTCTTGTAATGGTTGTGATTTTGAAATGAATACATTAACTAATCCGATTTACGATATTCAACGGTTTGGCGTCGATTTTGTCGCCTCCCCTCGCCATGCGGATATGTTAATGGTAACTGGCGGCGTGACAAGACATTTAGAAGAGGCGCTAATAAAAACGTATAACGCTGCTTCCGAGCCAAAAATGGTTGTCGCTATTGGAGCTTGTGCGTGCAGCGGTGGGATTTTCGGACGTACTTATGCTAATTACGGTGGGGTTGGTCATATCGTTCCTGTCTATGTTTATGTCCCTGGTTGTCCTCCTCGACCAGAAGCGATTATCGAAGGAATTTTATTGGCGCTCGATCGATATGAAGAGTTATCAAGAAATAGATATGAAGAGTTATCAAGAAATAAAGGAGAGAATAGGCATTGAATTTAGAACTTCAGCAATTTAAAGCGGATTTTTTTAAAGCCCTCGCTCATCCGTTACGAATTCGCATTTTAGAATTATTGTGTGAAGGCGATAAAAACGTCAACGAACTGCAAACGTTAATTGGCAGTGAAGGATCGGCTGTTTCGCAACAACTGGCGATCTTGCGAAGCAAAAACATTGTATACGGAACGAAGGACGGAAACCGCGTCGTCTATTCTTTACGCGATCCGATGATTAAAGAACTGCTGGCCATCGCCCGGCAAATTTTTAACAACCATTTGATCGACACGATCTCGATGCTAGATAAATTTAACGACGAAGCCGAATAAGAAAAGCCCCTCATTGATTTGCAAGACGAGGGGCTTTTCTTTCTCTTTTCTCTCGCATTTTCTTCTTTTATAATAGGGAAAGGAGGTGAAATAGGAATGGAAAAAGAAACGATTGTAAAAGAAATTGTCAAAGCGCTCGAGTTATTCTCAGACAAAATTCATCACGAAATGCGAGAGATGGGACAACAGCTTCGCACAGAAATGCATGAAATGGGGCAGCAACTTCGCACGGAAATTCGTGACGTGGAAAGCAGACTAGAAACAAAAATTGATACTCTCCGCCAAGAGATGAATGAACGGTTCGAGCAACTAAACGAAAAAATCGATGAACTACGCGACGAGTTAACCGACACGCAAGAAACCGTTGATTTGCTTTCTTCCAAAACGCTCCAGCATGAACGAAAACTTCGCAGTCTTTATCGCCAATCGTAGTCCCTCACGTTCGCAACGGATCGTTTATCACTATTTTACACGGGGAAGGAGAAAATAATGGAACAAAATGTATTGTTACAGGAAATTGTAAAAGCGCTCGAATTATTTTCGGAAAAAATTCACCATGAAATGCAAGAATTGGGCGATCAACTCCGTGCAGAAATGCATGAAATGGGCAATCAGCTCCGTGCAGAAATGCATGAAATGGGCGATCAGCTCCGCGCGGAAATGCAAGAATTTCGTGCGGAAGTGAATGAGCGGTTTGATCGACTTGACACGAAAATCGCTAGCTTGCGCATTGAGCTAACCGAAACGCAAGAAACGGTTGATTTTCTCTCATCGAAAACGATTCAGCATGAGCGAAAACTCCGCAAGCTCTATGGGTAGGTGTAAAATTTTAGCTTGACAAAATCGTATTTTCCATAGATAATTCTGAAAAAATCGTTTATATCGGAAACGGTACGGGACTAGTAAATCGATGGAACGTGCAAGAGAGTGGGACTCGCAGGCTGGAAGGTTCCTCACGGAAAGTCGATTGAACCTGCCCTATATGGCCGCTTATGCAAACATAAGCCGTCTCCCCACGTTACGGGGCAAGAGGTGGGCGCTTAACGCCAAAAAAGGTGGTACCGCGGAAACGACGCTTTTCCGTCCTTTTCTACAAGGACGAAAAAGCGTTTTTTATTTTTTGGAAAGGAGTGGGATGGTGAAAAAGAAGCGAATCGTCGTCAAAATTGGCAGTAGCTCTTTAACAGAAACAAACGGCACGCTCTCGGAACAAAAGCTTCGTGAACATGTCGAAGCACTTGCTTATGTCAAACAGCTTGGGCACGATGTCATTCTCATTTCATCAGGGGCAGTAGCGGCCGGTTTCGGCTTGCTTGGGTATCGTTCGCGACCGAAAACGATCGCAGGAAAACAAGCAGCTGCCTCAGTCGGCCAAGGGGTGCTTATGCAAAGCTACATTTCTGCCTTTCGTTCGTTTGGTATCGTCACCGGGCAATTGTTGTTAACGCGCGCAGATTTTTACGATCGCGACCGATTTCGCAACTTATTTGCGACAATTTCCACATTGTTAGAACGTGGCGTGCTTCCGATCATTAACGAAAACGACTCGATTGCAGTCGAAGAGTTAACGTTTGGTGATAACGATTTATTATCCGCGCTTGTGAGCGGTTTTTTACATGCCGATGCGCTCATCATTTTAACGGACATTAACGGGCTATACGACCAAAACCCGAAACGTCCTGAAGCGAAAAAGTATCATTTTCTTGCGGAAATTACCGACGAACTCATTGCCCAAGCAGGTGGAAGCGGATCAACCGTTGGAACAGGAGGAATGAAATCAAAGCTACTTGCCGCGCAAAAGGCGCTTTCCTTCGGCGTCAGCGTCTTTATCGGTACAGGAAAAGGGAAAGAAAAGCTAAAACATATTTTAGAAGGAAAAGGTGACGGAACGTATATCGGCACACCTTTTCAAGAACACATGCAAATGCGCAAACAATGGATTGCCTATCACTCGAAAATAGCAGGAACGATTGAAATTGATGAAGGAGCAGAAACGGCCCTTTTGCATAAAGGAAAAAGTTTATTACCTGCTGGTGTAACAAACGTATTCGGTTCGTTTCAAGCGCTAGATGTCGTCAACGTCGTCAATCAAAAAGGAGATGTGATCGCTAGAGGACAAGTATATTATGCGGCAGACGATTTAACGAAAGTAAAAGGTCTTTCAAGCGAGGAAGCGAAACGATATTCTTTCCACCATCGCCCAGAAGTTATTCACCGCGACAACTTAGTATGCTTAAAAAGGACATCTGTCTGCTAAAAACGAAAGGAGCGAAAACGAATGAGTGAATTAATGGTCAAAGCGAAAAAATTAAAGCAAGCGGCTAGTCAATTAGGAATGTTATCAACAGAAGAAAAAAACAAAGCGCTCGCGATGATTGCAGAAGCGTTAATTGCGCAAATGGCGTACATTTTACAGGAAAACGAAAAAGATATGACGGTCGGAAAAGAAAACGGCCTCTCCCCTTCCTTGCTTGACCGGCTGCAACTGACCGAAGAACGCATCCATCAAATCGCCGATGGCGTTCGCCAAGTCATCGACCTACCAGATCCGGTCGGTGAAACGATCGAACAATGGACGCGACCAAATGGACTACTCTTAAAACAAATTCGCGTGCCGCTTGGCGTTGTCGGCATGGTATATGAAGCGCGACCAAATGTGACGGTCGATGCCGCTAGCCTTTGCTTAAAAACAGGAAATGCTGTCTTGTTGCGCGGCAGTTCCTCCGCCATTCACTCGAACAAGGCGCTCGTTTCGGTCATGCGAGAGGCGTTAAAACGGTCGTCCGTTCCAATCGATGCGATTCAACTACTAGAAGATACGAGTCGAGAAACGGCACAACACATGTTTCGTTTAAAAGAATATTTAGACGTGCTCATCCCGCGTGGCGGAGCGGGACTTATTCAATCGGTCGTCGAAAACGCAACGATCCCGGTATTAGAAACAGGCGTCGGCAATTGCCATATTTTCATTGACGACTCTGCCAAAAAAGAAATGGCAATTGATATTGTCATAAACGCTAAACTGCAGCGCCCATCCGTCTGCAATGCGGTTGAAACTGTCATCGTTCATAACAAATGGCCATATACAAACGAACTGCTTCACACCTTGCATGAAAAAGGGGTCGAACTGCGCGGCGACAAACAGCTTGCGGCTATATATCCGTTCGTCCGTGAAGCGACAGAAGAAGATTGGGCGACTGAATTTTTAGCCCCGATTTTAGCGGTGAAGCTCGTTGAAACAGTCGATGAAGCGATGGAGCATATTGAGCGCTACGGCACAAAACATTCCGAAGCGATTATTTCTGAGTGCAAGGAACACGTGGAACAATTTTTCGCGCGCGTCGATGCCGCTGTATTGTACCATAACGCCTCTACCCGCTTTACCGACGGCGAACAATTCGGGTACGGCGCTGAAATCGGCATTAGTACGCAAAAACTGCACGCCCGCGGCCCAATGGGCTTACGCGCCATCACAACAACAAAAACGCTCGTGTACGGGAATGGGCAAGTGCGGACATAAAAAACCAGCCTCCACGTGGGGCTGGTTAAAATATGTTTAATAACTTCTTCCTCTCACAAGCTGTTTACTACATAATCGCTTCTAATACTTCCGCAAACCGCTTGCGCTCGTCATGCCATTTCGCCTCTTCCAACTCTAATTGAATCGGAATATCATAATGAATTGCCGCAAGTTTTCGCGACAAATGAAGCAAGTCGAGATGTTCGGTTATTTTTTGCTGCTGCGCTTTTGTTAGTTGTGCTAAGTTTTCCATGATTCCTTCAATCGATCCGTATTGTTGAATAAGTTTAAACGCTTGTTTTTCCCCGATCCCGCGCACGCCTGGGTAATTATCACTTGCATCGCCCATGAGCGCTTTCACATCGATGAGTTGATGTGGCTCAATGCCTTTTTCTTTAATAAAGCGTTCGAGCGTATACGCCTCGTAGTTGCCGATGCCTTTTGCCAGCAAATAGACGGTGACATGTTCCGAAAGAAGCTGAAATAAATCGCGGTCTGCTGTAATAATAGAAATTTGCATATGTTCGCGATATTGCTTGACGAGCGAACCGATGCAGTCGTCCGCCTCCGCACCGAGCACGCCGATATTCGGAATACCAAGCATCGCGACCACTTCTTTCGCTAAATCAAACTGCGGAACTAATTCATGTGGTGGCTCGCCTCGATTCGCTTTATAGTCTGGAAACCATTCGGTGCGAAACGTCGTACTTCCCATATCCCAACAACAAACGATATACGTCGGTTCGAGCAAACGAGTCGCTGCTTCTACATGTTTCACAAGCCCGCATACCGCATTAGTCGGCACACCGTCACGATTGATCATCCATCTCGGCGCTGTCGCATAAAACGACCGAAACAATAACGCCATCCCATCAATTAATAAAAAATGTCCTCGTTCCATCTCCGTTGTCCTTTCTATGTATCGATGAAACAAGTATAACAAAAAACCACCCCATATGGGATGGTGGAAATGATAAAGCTTTAGAGTATTCCCTTTTTAATCCAAGACCAGATTCTATATGTTACCAATACATTTACAAACAACAGCCCTAAAAGCGCCAGAACCCAGATGACCAACCTATCAATTTCTGCGACCGAACGGGCAGTTTTTTCACTTGAAGGATCAGATTCTATCGATTAAGCAATATAATCTCCCTAGCCTCAATGTCTCTGCTTTCTTTACTTTGACTCATAGTCTGAGGAGTGGCAAGAATGACTTTCACAGTTACTTCTGCCGTAAAGTCGTCAACACTTAATTTGTTGCCATCTTCATCACTGAATTTTGTTTGATTTGTGATTCGGACTGTACAAGGATAGCTTATATCCTCTACGTTATTTTTCCTTTTCTTTACTTCATGGGAACAGTCCACGACAAAATAATTTTCTCCAATACTATAAAGCGTCCCTTCAAAAGACTTTGTTCCTGTGCAACCAGTCAAGAGTAAACTAACCAAGACGAAAACAACAGTTCTAATCATTCGAATTGCATTCCTTTGTATGAAAAATAATTTTTTATAAGATTACATTTATCGAAAAAGACAACACAACGCAAAACTAAACTTCTCTCTATTCCCTTTTTATGAGCAGGAGGCTTTTAAAAATGCTCCTAAGGGAAGTAAAGATTACTCATGAACGTTTTATTTGGTAATACGTTATTTCTCTAAATTATCCCTATGTTAACAAAGATAATACACAAAAACATTCACCACGTTCTAGGAGATAACCCCCAATAATCTACTATACTTTGTACATGAGTATACATTTTCCACCCATTAGAGCCTACGCCTTCATGTACACCTCTAATCTGGCTACCATAATATGTAGGCGAACCACTGTCACCGTTAGTAGAATTATAATCAGCAGCAGTCATATTATTGTGTTCTCTTGCTGAATAATTTGTACTTTTTACAACCCCACATGCATTACCAGTATATGAACCATTCATACATACGTATTGTCCTACATATTCATATGATTCTCTTTGCCAACTGGTAAAGTTAGGCTGTCCATAATTATAATTGCTAGCATAGGAAAGTTGACCTAATGAAATCAGCATTGCATCCAGTTCACCACTATTTACGAGCCTGTAGGCATATCCAAAGTATGAACCGCCTTGACTAAATCTATCACTACTTCTTCCGCAATGACCAGCTGTGACATAGTAAACCCAATTTCCATAAGAAGCTGAAAATCCGCCCGTACACCCCCAACCTGTGTCAATATTGCTAATCCTTAATCCACCTTCTAATGGCCGTGTATAAGCAGTTCTAGACTCTTCGTAACCACCATCAGATTCAATTACTTCAATATCTGAACCGAATATATTTACAAGTGAATCCCTAGCAGTGCTGTCAAATGGATAAATACCGATAATAACCTTATTCCTTTGAATATCAGAATATATAGTAGTAACATTTATACCTTGTTCTTTTAATTCACGCTTCTTCGAGAGTACTGTCGAATGTATTTCATCAAGCTGCTTTTCTGATCTTTGTACTTGTTTAAATTTTATTTTTGAATCATTATTAAAAATTTTCCTAATGTCATTTATCTCTTTATTCATTTGTTTTAAATTTTTAGAAAAACTAATTGTTACCACACCTTTTTTCGATTGATCGACGTACAGTCCCCCAAAATCACTTGAACTAATATTGTTTCTAATATATTCTAAAATCAATGGTATTTTTTCCTCTTGATATTTTATTCTATTTTCTATTTCCTCTAATTCGTCCTCAGTTAGCCAAACTCCGTGTTTTTCGTATGACTGTGTTACTTTCTTTGATGTTATTAAATTACTCACATAAACAGGATCATAATTTAAACCCATTTTCTTTCTATACTCTATATTTCTTTTTAATTCGGAATCATTAGCTATATCATTTTCCGCGTTTATAGACCGTGGTGATAAAATCAATATGGGAAGTAAAATGATGAATAGGATCACAGTGTTTTTTAGTGAGATATTCATTAAGGACACTTCCCTTCTGATATTGGTATTGTCAAAAGTTTTAAAGACGTCCCCTGATTTTTTGTTGATTTTATGCTGTTCTGGATAAAAAAGCTTGTCACTCTTGTTGTTTACGGTATGATTGAGGTAACGACACACACAACCACCCAAACATTGGAGTGACAAGATTGTTACCTCAATTATTAATCAAACTTCATTTTTTACAACAAAAAGACGAAGAACCGCGGACATTCTCTGCCTGTATCAATCGAACGTTTTTCCCGACAACAAACCATTTCGACAGGTGACAGACACAACAACAATTCCCCCCTTTTTTGCAAATGAAATTGCAATAAAAATTTCCGATTTTCGTTTCCTCTGTTCTCTCTATACAAGTCGACTATAAATACAACACGGCAAGTGATCGACAGGATGTAAAGCAAAATGGCAACTTGTATAGTTCGTAAAATAATCATAAAAAAAAAAAAATTATCCGTCAATCCCTTTTTTAGAATAAATTGTATATAAAGAAACAAAAAACCACCCTACGATAAAGGGTGGCTCACATTAGAAGAAACACGAATCGTTTGCTTTTTTGTTAATTGCTCATCAACGGTTAACAGCTCTTTTTTCTCCCAGCTGACGAAATAATCTTCCCATAATACGTGGCAACGATCATCGGTCACTTCTAACACAATTCCTCTCGTTCCATCCGTATAGACGACGCAGTCTCCGATGTGAAACATGGCGATCACCCCAGACGGAAGACGATGCCGTAGCCACCGCGTGGATATTCCCATTGAATGTTTTCATACGGACAGCCGATGCGACAGCTCCCGCATTCATGACACCCTTCATAGCCGACGTGCATCCGAACTTCTTCCCATTTATACACAGACGCTGGGCAAAAAATCGTACAAATTTTATCCGGACATTTCGTTAAACAAATATTCGGGTCAAGCACGTGAAGATGCGATTTCGTATCCGCGTTGAAGCGGACTAAATATTGCTTTTCTTCAATCGTTTGCGCCTTCATCATTTCATCACCTTCCATGCTTTCATCATATCGCGCGCCAGCTTAAACTTTTGTTTCGTCGAGCCGAGATCGCGCCAAATCTTTTTCTGTTTTTCCCATTTCGATGCGCCGTCGACCGTAAACATTTGGCTTGCTGCACGGTTGAGCATCGGGATGTACTGCTCAAAATATTGCGGGAACGTCTCAAAATGATGCGTCGCGTCTTTATATTTTTTCAAATCTTGACCGATAAAGCTTTCCATGAGTTTCATTCGGTATTGGTCAAGCATGCTTTCGGAAAAGTCGTTTTGCGCCTTCGCCATGATGATCGTTTCTGCTGCTAACCGACCAGATGTCATCGCCATATTCGAGCCTTCGCGATGAATCGCATTCACAAGCTGGGCGGCATCACCGACGACTAACACCCCGTTGCCTGCGACTTTCGGAATCGAATGATAGCCGCCTTCTGGAATTAAGTGCGCTAAATATTCGACTGGTTCGCTTCCTTGAATATATGGGCGAATCATTGGATGATTTTTCACATACTCAAGCAACTCATACGGCTTAATTTTATGTTTAATTAATCCTGATAAAAGCGTTCCGACACCGATGCTGAGCGTATCTTTATTCGTATATAAAAATCCGGTTCCTAAAATACCTTTTGTTGCATCGCCAAAAATTTCGATCGTACAGCCTTGGTTCGGCTCGAGATTGAACCGGTCTTCAATGATGTTTTTATCGAGTTTTAAAATTTCCATCGTTGCTAAAGCGACTTCATCCGGTCGCCATTCACGATGGAATCCAAGCTGTTTCGCTAAAAGGGAGTTGACACCATCGGCCAATACGACGACATCGGCATAAATGTCGCCATCTGGACGGTCTGTACGAACGCCGACGACGCGGCCATTTTCCACAATACATTCAACCGCTACCGTCTCACAGACGAGAAGCGCTCCTTGTTCGACTGCTTTTTCAGCAAACCATTGGTCAAATTTAGCGCGCAATACGGTAAAATTGTTATACGGCTCACGCCCCCACTCTAGTCCTTTGTAACTAAACGTCACTGCAGATTCTTTATCCATCATCATAAACCGCTGCTCGACAATCGGCCGTTCAAGCGGAGCTTCTTTATAAAATTCCGGAATGATGTCTTCCATCATTTTCCGATACAACACACCGCCCATGACGTTTTTCGCGCCAGGATATTCGCCGCGCTCGAGCAACAATACATTTACCCCTGCTTTTGCTAGTTCATATGCACAAGCCGTTCCAGCTGGGCCTGCGCCAACGACGATACAGTCAAATTTTTCAGGCATGGCGAACCCCCTCCTTCACATGAGCAGCTGCTTTTAGCTTCGGAATTTCTTCTTTAAATCTCTCAATTAAAAGTGGGACGATTTCAAACGCATCGCCGACGATGCCATAATGGCACGATTGGAAAATGGGTGCGTTCGGATCTTTGTTGATGGCAATAATCAACTCCGAGTTTTGCATGCCAACGACGTGCTGGATCGCACCCGAAATACCGATCGCAAAATAAATTTTTGGCGTTACGGTTACACCGGTTTGTCCGACTTGGTGATGATGGTCAATCCATCCTGCCTCTACGACATCACGGCTCGCCCCAACCGCACCGCCAAGCACTTCGGCTAGTTGGTGAATGAGTTGAAAGCCTTCTTTGCTGCCCATCCCTTTTCCGCCAGCAACAATAATATCCGCTTCATCAATTCGCGCTTTTTTCGTCGTCTCTCTTACAATCTCTAATACTTTCGTCCGCATTTCTTCTTCGCGCAGTTCAATGTGTTCTTCTACTATTTTTCCTGTTCTCGACGAATCTGGTGGTAGCGCTTTCATCACTTTCGGACGAACGGTTGCCATTTGCGGACGGTATTTTTTACATAAAATCGTCGCCATAATGTTTCCGCCAAACGCCGGGCGGCTCGCCAATAATAGTCCTGTGTCTTCTTCAATATCGAGTATGGTCGTATCGGCCGTTAAGCCTGTCGGCAAATCCGTTGCAATGGCACTAGCTAAATCTTTTCCTGTCGGTGTTGCCCCATATAGCAGTACTTCCGGCTTATGCTTATCGCAACAATCGAGCAATGCGCGCATATATGGCTCTGTCCGATAATATTCAAAAATCGGGTCGTCATATACGTAAACGATATCTGCACCGTACGTAAACGCCGTAGACGAAAGCTGCTTCACGCCGCTTCCAATTAATACGCCTGCCAATTCTGTTTTTCGTTTATCCGCAAGCTGTCTTCCTGCCCCTAATAATTCAAGCGAGACAGGCGCAATATTCCCGTCTTTTACTTCTAAATACACCCATATTCCCCGGTAATCATCGAAATTCATTGCTCTCTCCCCCTATTGGAACAACTCTTTTTTCGCAAAAATGATGGAAAGCAGTTTATCTACCTGTTCTTGGGTGCTTCCTTCAAGCAATTGGCCACCTTCAGGTTTTGGCGGTGCCCATACTTTTGCAACAATCGTTGGAGATCCTTTTAGTCCTAGCTGTTTGCGGTCAACGTTTTCTAAATCATCTGCGGTCCAAATCGTTGGTTGATAACGTGCGGCTTTAATCATGTTTGGCAAAGGTGCAAAGGAGATGTCGTTGATGTCTTTTTCGACCGTAAACAAGCACGGCAATGTTGATTGGACGACTTCATACCCATCTTCTAATTTACGATGAACAATCGCATATCCTTTTTCTTTATTAATTTCAACGACTTTTTTCACGCCAGTAAGAGGAGGAATGTTCAACCGGCGAGCAATGCCAGGTCCGACTTGGCCTGTATCCCCGTCAATCGTCATTTTTCCGCAAATGACAAGATCAATCGGGCGTTGTTTCGCGATTTTTTCAAGCGCTTTTGTGAGCGCATAGCTTGTCGCGAGAGTATCTGCGCCGGCAAACGCGCGGTCGGAAATCATATACCCTTCATCCGCGCCAAGCTCAATGCATTTTTTAATCGCCTTAACGGCTGGAGGAGGTCCCATCGTCAATACAGAAACTGTTCCGCCATACTTCTTTTTTAACCGAACAGCTTCTTCTACCGCATGGGCATCGTACGGGTTTAAAATTGCCGGGGCACTTGCACGGTCCATCGTGTTCGTTTTCGGATTCATCTTAATAATCTTCGTATCTGGTACTTGTTTAATACAGGCTACGATATGTAGCATATGATCACCTCCAATTTGATATTTTTTGCTCGTTTATTCACATGAGGAATGATGCCGTATCCCCCCTACTCTATTGTTATTTAACATTCTGTATAGATATTCTAACATATACAACAAATTCCCTGTTGCCATTGAAAGAAAATTTAATATTTTGTTCACAAAAAAATGAACCATTTTGCACTGAAAAGCAACTGTGCTCCATGGTCCAATGAAAAGCTCAATCAAATTTTTTATCGTTTGGCCAAACAGCCTGTTCTCACTAATTCCTCTAATACTCCCGCCACACCATCTTCATCGTTTGTCGCAGTGGTGAAGTTCGCCTGTTCTTTTATTTCATTCGAAGCATTCCCCATCGCGATACGATAGCTGGCAACTGCAAACATCGAAAGGTCGTTATGGCTGTCGCCGATGACAACGGTATCAGTGAGATCGATTCCATAGTAAGAAGCGAGTGCCTTGACCGCTTTCCCTTTCGTCGCCTGTTGATGGTTCACTTCGATATTGTTTGGATGCGAAGAGGTCACCGTCAACCCGGAAAGCGCTCCGAATTTCAATGAAGCTTCTTTTAATCGATGGTGATTTAAAGAGAATACGAGAATTTTATAAAAAACGAGTGATTCTTTGTTCCATGTATCGCTCATATCTTGCACATATGTTACACGCGCTTGTTGAAACTGTTTTTCGACAATGCGCTTTAAATCTCGATGCTGTTCGCTTACATCATTTGCAAGCGCTTCTAAATGCTCACGATTATGCAGTCCTACATAAACCGCTTCGTTTGTATAAATTTCGCAGTACAAATCCGGCTGCTCCCGCACCCATTGCAAAATTGGAATGAGCGCCTGTTTGTTTAACGGAATGTCTCTTATGACCGTCCCATCCATCAGCGTAATCATCGCTCCGTTCAGTCCGATCACCGGGCAGACAATCCCTGCTTTCGCCAGCGGTTCATATGCGTCTTTGTACGCTCTTCCCGTCGCAATCGCCACCACATGACCCGCTGCTTGCGCTTTCACGATCGCTTCTTTATTTCTTTGACTAATTTGTCCGTTTGAATTCAACAACGTACCATCCATGTCTAATGCAATCAACATTGATCGATTCCCCCGTTTCTTTCATGGGACTTGGCAGTATTGCACCACCATTTTAAGTTCTTCCCCATTATAATACAAAAACTGGGGGAATGGGGAGGGATTTGCATGCAAACTGTTGCTATTTTATAAAGCGACTATTACTGAATTTACAATACATGTTTCCATTTTAGATGGTGATAGGAAGAACGGCTGACGACAAATCTAGGCGATCTCATAATGGAGAGGAGAAGTAAAATGACTGATGAATATTTTTATCCGTTACTCAACACACCTAGCCTGTTAGCAACTTCCTAACTGAATCGCATCCGTTTCTTCGTCCCACCGCGCACAAATTCCTTTTCGTGTTTCTAGGAAGGTATAAACTTTTTTGCCAATTTGGATGACGGTTCCTTCCCAGACGTGGTCCATGTGAATCGTTTCTCCCTTCGGAACTACCAATGTCGTCTTAATGCCGAAAGAAGAGCCAACCTCCTTCACTTGAATGCCCTTTTGGGCGTATACTTCTCCCCCGCGTAAAATACCGTCAATCATCAGCTTCCCGCCGGCATAAATATTGCAGTTATAGCATCCTTTTCCTGATACGATGACATCCCCACTGCAATGAATGACGCTATTAAGGGCATACGATAGCTCGACGGAATCTACGTCCGTTTGTTCATATTGATTCGTAAACTCATTGATCTGGCGAAGTAAATCTGCAAAGTTTTCAAGATAATGGAAGTTATTCGGCTTTTCTGCCATAAAGCATAATTGCAAGCGACCACCAAGCTCGATCCACGACTCGCCTAGCACATCTTTTTTATTTCGACAGACTGTTTCATATTTTTTCACCGCTTCCGCAAGCGAATGAAACTTAGTTTCGAGCAGTTTTTTGATGACAATATAAATATCTTTTTCTTCTAGTTTTGAAAACATGACTAATTGCTGAAGCGCTAAAATCATTTTTTCGAGCTGTTGCCGAATATCGTTCAATAATGCAATCAGCTCCGCGATCACGATTTTTTGTTCTCCAGATACGACCGTGCCGCCGATGAGGTTATGATAGATCAAAATCGACTGTTGCGCTTGAATTTTCGCGCGGTTGACGTTTTGAAAAATCACAACGCTCCCAACTGCTTCCACTTCCATTCCATCTTGCACATTTCCCGTAATTTCAATATCTCCTTTAAAACGAATATTTCCTGTTGAAAGATCGACATCACCATGATGGACCAGCTTCGGGATGATCGAAGCGATGACCGTGCGGCCTTTTTTTACGATTTGCGGCCGTCCCGATTGTGTAGCCACAAGGCTCGTTCCATCAGCAGATATCGCCACTCCTTTTCCAAGTTGAATGTTGACAGAAAATGTATCTCGGACCGGAATAAGTTCACCCGTCACTCTTCTGCCAGGAATGGCCGGTTGAGGAGGATGGATGATGGCGATCACATCACCTTCTTGAACGCTCGAAATGATTTCCGTTTCCCGATAGTCAACAGTTCCATCTTGCCTTACCTTTGGCTTTTTCGACTGATCTGCTCCTACTTTTAGTTCGACCCAACCGTCTCTTCCTTCTTGCGGCGGCGTTCCTTCAGCAATGACAACGCTTACCTTTTCGTTTGCCTGAAGCGCTTCCTTTATTTTTTCTTCGTTCACCCCATACACAATGCGCAGTTGTTTTAGTTTGTTTGCCACTTCTTCGTAAGTAATCGTGTGCTCGACTTCCGTTTGTAACTGAGCATTTAAACGCATATGTTTCGTCGGCGGAAGATCATTCAATACGTACCGTCTTCGAACAGCCGGTTCAACGGTTAAGATCGCTTGCATTTTCCGCGAATCTACGGTGATGCTCCATGCGGCATCGATTTTTTCATCTTCCTTGACATAAACTTCAAATTCATCGCCTTCTTCGATCGTAATCGTATCGTGCACTTCTTCCCCATTGCGAAATAGCATAACCCCTTTTCCTTTTGTAATCGTAGGTCGCTCTGCGGAAGAACATTCATAAAATAACTTCCCATTTTTCAGCCACACTTTTGCTTTTGGTTGATCCGGTTGCACGGGACTGATTTTCGTAATTTTTACAACAGCTTCTTGTGAAACTAAACCGAACAGCCGTTTTTTTTCTGCTTGAATCACTTCAATCGATACTTGTTCTCGCGTTGCCTGCAGTTTTTCAAGCCCTAAACGGATGGCCTCGTCGACCGTACTTCCCTTTGAAATGACGCTTTCCACCCTTGCTTCCTCCTCTTTTTCGACGCACATTGATTTACTTATATTTATTATATATAAATCATTTTTTAGAAGAAGTGCCAAAAGCCACATAAATGGCATATTTTTTTTAAAATGAGTTTTTCGTCGTATATATAAAAAATTTGAACTGCCTGAAATGTTTTCCTAATGTCTATGTTCCCAATCTGAATTTCTACAACAAAGAAATCCCATCTTTTTATACATAAAAACTATTTAAAAATAACAAAAAAAGGGGGCATCATTCGTAGTGGCCCACCTTTTCCTGTTATATAAGTTGAAGGTTGGTTTTACACCCAACCCATTTGACGGTCATGTTAATATTTATATAGACATGATCGCAGTGATAATAAAGTTGTGACATTCTTTATTGCAACTAGATTGATTGTTATATAATTTCTAAGCAAGATCAAGAATGCGAAGGTTAAATTTTCATAATTCCGCCTGTGCTTGCGGAAGTGACGAGTTTCGAGTAGCGAGCTAAATACCCGCTTTTTACTTTCGGCTCAAAGCCTTTCCAATTCGCTTTTCGTTTTTCCCATTCTTCTTCAGAAATTTGCACATCAATCGTTCGCTTCACGATGTCGATGACGATATGATCTCCGTCCTCGACAAATGCGATCGGCCCGCCTTCCGCTGCTTCAGGCGATACATGTCCGATCGATAATCCACGAGAAGCGCCGGAGAAACGTCCGTCTGTAATAAGCGCGACTTTCGGTCCAAGCCCCATTCCGACGATTTGCGATGTCGGTGCCAGCATCTCTGGCATGCCTGGTCCACCTTTTGGTCCTTCGTAACGAATTATGACGACATGACCTGGTTTCACTTTTCCGCTTGCAATGCCTTCAAGTGCTTCTTCTTGGGAATTAAAGACGATCGCCGGACCTTCATGACGGGTAATGCCGCCTTGAATGCCACCTGTTTTAATAATCGCACCATCCGGCGCTAAGTTTCCAAATAGCACCGCAAGACCGCCCGTTTCGGAGTACGGATTGTCGATCGGGCGAATCACGTCATAGTTTTTTACTTCGCAACCGGCAATGTTTTCGCCAAGTGTCTTACCGGATACCGTCAATGCATCAAGATGGAGCGTGCCTTCTTTTTTCGCTAACTCATTCAATACTGCAGACACGCCGCCTGCTTCATGCAAGTCTTCGATATGCACATCGGAAGCTGGGGCTAGTTTCGCTAAATGCGGAACACGGGAAGCGACTTCGTTAATTCGTTCTAACGGATAATCAATGCCCGCTTCGTTCGCAATAGCTAGCGTATGTAACACTGTATTCGTCGATCCGCCAAGCGCCATATCGAGCGCAAACGCGTTATCGATCGCTTTTTCCGTAACGATGTCGCGCGGTTTAATGTCGTGCTCGATTAAGTACATGAGCTGCTTAGCAGAACGTTTTACAAACTCTTTTCGTGCCGGATCAACTGCTAAAATCGTTCCGTTTCCAGGCAGCGCTAAGCCGAGCGCTTCAGCCAAGCAGTTCATTGAGTTGGCGGTAAACATGCCTGAACACGACCCACACGTTGGGCAACCGTATTGTTCGAGCTCTTGCAAGGCTTTTTCGTCAATTTTACCAGCTTGATACGCCCCAACCCCTTCAAACACCGATGAGAGTGAAATTTTCCGTCCATCGCTCGTGACCCCAGCTTTCATCGGTCCTCCGCTTACAAAAATGGTCGGAATGTTCAAACGCATCGCTGCCATCATCATTCCTGGCGTGATTTTATCGCAGTTCGGAATACAGACCATACCATCAAACCAATGAGCCGATACAACCGTTTCTACTGAATCGGCGATAATTTCGCGGCTTGGCAGCGAGTAGCGCATTCCGATATGCCCCATTGCGATACCATCATCAACGCCGATCGTATTCATTTCAAACGGCACGCCACCTGCTTCGCGAATCGCTTCTTTCACAATTTTCCCGAATTCCTGCAAATGAACGTGTCCCGGAATAATGTCAATATAAGAGTTGACGACTGCAATAAACGGTTTATCAAAATCTTCTTCTTTCACCCCCGCTGCCCGCAGTAAACTTCGATGTGGCGCTCGGTCAAATCCTTTTTTGATCATATTGCTTCGTAACTGTTTCAACTTTCATCCCTCCATTAGTCTCTTATATTTTTAGTATTGTATCACTTTTACGAATAGATTGACAATTGAAAAGGTAGAAACGTTAGACAAAATGATCATAGCGAAAACGGATGAAAAATGTTGTCGAATGTTGTCGGATATAAAAAGAACCGATGATATATAAGCTGCAATAAAGAATTTCCGATTTTTCGGTTTCATTTTCATCTCATACAAGCTGATATGATTTAGCGTGGCGAGCGATCAGTTTGGAAGTAAAAAAATTTCAGCCTATAAGCGACACTAGTGATAAAATATCAGGACTGATATCGATATCCTTTTTTGTTTGCGATATTCCGATATTTTTTTATAATAGACAATAGGGAGGTGAAATAATGGAGCAAGAAACAATGGTGAAAGAAATTTTAAATGCGTTAGATTTTTTTTCGGCACAGATTCGCACACAAATTGCCGAAATGAACGACAAATTCGAAGCGCAAATAAAAGAGATGAATGAGCGGTTCGAAGCAAGAATGAAAGAAATGAATGACCGATTTGAAACAAGAATGCAAGAGATGAACGACCGATTTGAAACAAGAATGCAAGAGATGAACGACCGATTTGAAACGAAAATGCAAGAAATGAACGACCGGCTGGAAGCAAGAATCGATCGGCTGGAAGATGAAATGAACGAACGATTCAACCGGTTAGAAACAAAAATTGACAGCTTGCGCATCGAACTTACAGAAACACAAGAAACCGTTGACTTCCACTCTGCTAAAATCGCCCAACACGAACGAAAACTCCGCAAGCTATACAGACAGCTTTAACCCCTTTTGATGTACTCTTCCATTTCAATTATCATGAAAAAGAAGAGCCTGCGCGCTCTTCTTTTTATGTTTTAGTTGCTAAAACAAAAATCGCGACAAATAGGCAACAGCGGTCACTGTGACCGGGCTAAGCAAGGTGGACAAAAAGACTGCCTGTGCCGCATAATCGGGATGATGGCCGTATTCAAGCGCATATAGCGCAGTGTTTCTTGAGCATGGATAGGCACTTGCAATGAATAACGCTTGCGCTGTCACTCCTTTAAGATGCAAGGTAAAGATTATGACGAGTGCAATGATCGGCGAAAGCATCAAACGGCCAAACACCGTAAGAAATAAAAGCGCCGGCATGCGCTTTAAGTCGATATACGCCATTTGCGCTCCCAGCGTTAACAAAGCCATCGCCAAAAAAGCGGCAGCGATATGCTCAAGCGGATTCCAAATAAACGAAGGAATCGGAACGTGGAGCGAGCGAAAAACCAATCCGAGCACAAGGGCATAAATGATCGGATTTTTCAAAAATTCAACAGCGATTTTCCCTCCGTTTTCATTTGCGGATATGAACTTAAACACACCGTATGTATTCGTTAAAAAATTTTGAAAAATCGTCACAACAATTTGAATTGACAGCCCTAACGGTTCATGCCGAAATACGAGCTGGCTCACCGGAATACCAAAGTTGCCGGAGTTGTTTAACACAATCGTATTTTGAAACGTCGCTGCTAAGCTTCGGTCAAGCTTCAACCATTTCGCCATGATTGCACTGATTGCAATGAGCGCACCGTTTTGTAATACGAGAAATGAAAGGACGCCAAACAATATCCCACTCGCCATGTTGCTTTCATATACGTTCACAAATCCAACCGCCGGAAGCAAAAAATACGTCGTCACTTTCGACAGCGTGTTCATATCAAAATGAAACAATCGATGCAAAAAAGCACCTGTCCCGATCAAAAAAAACAAAGGCAAAATGACTTCGATGACGATGTGGATGAACATGTTCAATGAAGGCTCCTCCCTCCTATCGCCTCTACCCTTTTCGATAAAAATACGGCCCGCAAAACCATTCGTGCGTCTGCACATACGTCCATGTAAATGACGAATTGACAACGTATAGATCATGCTCGTGCTGCAAATCATCTGCTCGCAAGCATTTTGCATCGATAAGTCGATATGCCCGATCGTCATTTTGATAAAAAATTAGACACTCGTCTTTCTGCTCGTTATTAAATGCTTCCATCGCCTCTGTTTCTTTTAAACAGGACAGCTTTTGATAGCTAAACACATGCCAGAGAAACTGATCAAAGTAAATAGATGTTTTCTCTTGTGATGAAATTCGATCAGCAAATGCCTGCTCCCACTGCTTTCGCAACCGTCCGCCTTTCCTGCCAAGTTCCGTAACGATGACCCCTTTCGTTCGCAACTGCTTGATCCAATCCATTTTTCTTTCTCCTTCTCTTAAATTCAGTAAAGACCTTTTTGTTGGCTCTTCACCAAAAGTTGTGCTTGATTTTTTTATAACATGCCCCACTTACGCTTGTGAGGAAAAATCAGTAAATCAATGATTTTTGCACATCCTTGTTCAGGAGAACGTATTGCTTGTCAAGTACATTTTGTGGTGATGAACCTTTTTGTTGTTTATTTTACCAAAAATACCAACTCGAATCGAGATCGAGCGTTGTAGACATTTTTCTCATCCTTTGTCTTTTCTTGTCCACACGATTCCGTTATACTATGGAAAGAGGAGGTGAGTGACGTGGAAGAGAAAACGATGCTGAAGGAAATTTTAAAAGCACTGGATTTGTTTGCATCAGACGTTCGTTCTCAGATCACAGCGTTAGACAAAAAAGTGCAAACGTTAAGCGAGCAAATGCAAGAGATGAGAGAACAAATGCAAGAAATGAACGACCGATTCGAAGCAAAATTCGAACAAGTAAATGAGCGCATGCAAGAAATGAACGACCGATTCGAAGCAAAATTCGAACAAATGAACGAGCGCATGCAAGAAATGAATGACCGATTCGAGGCAAAATTCGAACAAGTAAATGAGCGCATGCAAGAAATGAACGACCGATTCGAAAAACGAATCGATCGGCTCGAAGACGAAATGAAAACAAAATTTAGCCGAATAGAAGCGAAATTGGACGGTTGGCGAGTGGAATTGATCGAAACGCAAGAAACAGTCGACTTCTTTTCACACAAAACGCTTCAGCACGAACAAAAAATCCGCAAATTATCCCAGCAACAATAACCTCGTCAGCTCACGTTTCTCACCATGGAAACCCCGCCTCCTAAATGGAAGCGGGGTTTCTTCACTTCTTAAGAACATCTACTTGTTCCTTGATTGCCAACGTAAGCGGATGATCAGCCGACAATTGTGCGTATTGCGACAACGCTCCTTCAATTCCGCGTTCGTAGATTGTTTTCTGCAACTCGACTGCTTCTGCGTCTTCTTCGTAGTCAAACAGTAAAAGCGCGGCAATTCCTTTCACAAGCCCGGATGGGATTTCGCCAAACAAATTGTAGTATTGGGTTGCTGGGCCAACTAGCCGATCGTTCGCGCCAAGTTTGCGAATTGGCGAACGCGCCACCCGTGTCACTTCATCTGTAATGGCTGGATTTGTGAATCTTCGAACAATCTTTTTGATATATGCGCCGTGTTCTTCGGCGCTCCACCCATATTTTTCGATAAGCACACGCCCTGATTCATGAAGCGCTTTCGTCACGTCTGCACGTACGGAATCGTCTTCCATCGCTTCATTAATCGTTGCGTATTTTTTCGCATACCCTAAATACGCCGCAAGCGCATGGCCTGTATTGACCGTAAACAATTTCCGCTCAATGTAAGGTTGCAACTCTTCGACAAAATGCGCACCGACAATTGCTGGAATAGCCCCCACCATTTCTTTCGTTTCGATGACCCATTCAAAAAACGGTTCGACGATAACCATTAATGGATCGTCATTTTTTTGATTTGGCACGATGCGGTCAACGGCGCTATTTGGGAAGCCGCAAAACGTCGCAAGCGCTCCTTGTTCTTCTGCGGACAAATAGTCCATCACATGTTTCTTTAAAAAGCTGCTTCCGCCAATCATATTTTCACACGCAATGACATTCACTCGTTTTTCTGGCGTAGCCAATCGCTTCCGCAACCCATCGGCGATTACTTTCGCAATGTGCGGCAATACGTTCGGACCAACGGCGGTAGTGACTAAATCCGCTTCGGCAATACGGGAAACGACTTCTTCGTACTGCTTTTGGCTATGAAGGGCGGAAACGCCGCAAATGAGCTGTTCTTCCCGCGATTCACCGGCAATAACGACACGGTATTCTTGTCGTTCTTGGAGACGTTGCACTAATTCGTCATTCACATCGACAAACACGACTTCATAGCCTGATTGTGAAAGCAAGCTCCCAATAAATCCTCTGCCGATATTCCCTGCACCAAAATGAACGGCTAACATATTAGTTCACCTCGTTTAAAAGCTCGAGAATTTCTTCTTTCGTTGTCGCTTGAATCATTTTTTCCACATTTTCTGCTTCGGAACAAACGAGCGCGATTTTTGATAAAATTTCTAAATGCTCGTTGTCTTTCCCGGCAATGCCAATCAATATTTTCACGATATTCCCTGCGCCAAAATCAACCCCGTTTGGCACTTGGATAAACGAAAGCCCTGCTTTTTTCACAAGCGCCTTCGCTTCTTCTGTTCCGTGCGGAATCGCGATAAAATTTCCCATGTATGTCGATGTTAACGCTTCTCGTTCAAACATTTTGTCGATATACACGTCATCCACATAGCCCTGTTCGACTAATACTTTTCCCGCTAAACGAATCGCTTCTTCTTTGTTCCCTACTTCAGCACCTAGTACGATGTTTTCTTTTGTTAACACTGACACAGTTATTCACTCCCTAGTTGAATAAAATGGTAAAAAAATGCTTCAAATTGCCGGCTTAAGAAAGCATGAAGCTGTGCTTCTGTCCCGTTTGTAAACAATGAAATGCTTTCGTCATCTTTAATAATGAGCGAGCTTAAATGGCTGAGCACGGAAAGCATCGCTTCTGGCGCTTCACTCGGCGCCAATAACAACAACATGCGCTCCATCTTCATCGGCTGTTGATCCATGCCCATGACGGTCTGCGGGTGAGAAAGCGGATAGACCGTAAACGTAGGACGCAACACATCCGGGCTTCGCGCATGGTACAACGCTAACGCTGTTTCTGGAATCCCTAATCCTCCCGCTTGTTCTCTTCGTAACAATTCATTCACGACCGATTTGGCGTCTCGAATCGTTCCTTTCTTCTGTAGCTGTCGGCACGCCTCGACAAGCGCGTCGTGGACAGAATCGGTAGTTAGCGGTTGAACGGTTAATTCCTTTAATAGTTGTACAATCGTTTCGCTCACGACTTGAATGGCATTCATTTTTTGAATCGTATTTCCCGCAGCGCTTGGCTCTACTGGTCGCGCTTTCGCTTTTTTGCCTTTAATAAATCGGCGAATTGCCACTACTTCGTCATCTTGCAGCATCGGGCTGACGAGAAAATACGGCTCTTCTAACGGAATCGGCACAGTCGATACGATTAAATCATAGTGGCTAGGCTCAATGTACCGCAAGTCAAAAAACGATTTTTGCTCAATTTGGGAAATATCTGGTATTTCTTTTTTCAGCCGTGTTGCTAAGATTTTTGCTGTTCCTAACCCGCTCGAACAAATAACAAGCGCATGCAGCCCTTTTTTCCCACGCAATAACGCCGAGGCAAAATGAAGAACGACATACCCGATTTCCTCTTTCGGAATGACAACTTCCGAAAAAACGTAGGTCATCGCTTGTTCGACGATGTGAAATAGCTCGAAATAGTCTTTTCTAATTTTGTCAAGCAGCGGATTAGAAATGCCCATATTATGTTGAATACGATAAAGGGCTGGTTTTAAATGGACGACTAAATCTTCATACAGCGGATAATCATCGGTCAAATCGACATGCAGCTTGTCGCTCACACATCGGATTAATTCTTGCGTTTTCATGCCGATTTCTAGACTTGCTTCCTCTAGCATATATCCTTGTCGGTCGCGCAGTTTTGCGCCCATTAAATGCATCGTAATATAGCCGATTTCTTCTTTTGGAATCGAAACTGAAAACGCTGCTTCTAACGACCGGGCAATTTTTTCTGCTGTTTTGTATTCTTTTGTCGTTTGAATCGTTTCTAAATATTGTGCCTCGAAGTTGATCGGCTCTCCTTGCATAATGCGCTCAATTGCAAGCGCAAGATGAATGACGAGCGCAATATAAGAGCTGTCCGCAATCGTAAACGGAAGTTCTGCCTTCATTTGTTCCATTTGCGCTTCAATAACAAATAGCTTTTTCTTATCGACAAGCCCAAGCAGTTTTTCTGTCACCGTGTTAATTGTATCAGCCGATTTTTTTTGAATTGATTCTTTCATGAACGAAAGAAATTGCGATTCGTCAAAATGGCGGAACAACAATTCGCTCATCATTTTCCGCTTCGCTGCTTCTGAACCGGCAATTTCTACGCCATAGCCTCGTTTGCGAATGAGCGAAAGGCCTTGTTTTGCCAGTTCTTCTTGAATTTTGTCCAAATCGTTGCTGATGGTGGCGACTGTTACGTTTAAATCATTGGCTAGCGATAGCAATTTGACTGGCTCTACCGCTTCTAGTAATGCAATTAAAATCATCGTTTGGCGCTCTTCTGGTGTATACTCCGGGTGCGATAAGTGAAAAAGGCGAATTTGCAGCTCGCGTTTTTTCTCTTCTTCTCCGCTAATTTGAATGCCGACTCCTGCTTTTTTCACTAGCGCTAGTTCATAGTCTTCTAAAAGGCGCTCGAGTCCTTTTAAATCACGGTGAATCGTCCGTTCGCTCACATCGAGCATAGCGGCAATTTCCCCGACCGTAATTCCTTTCTCGTGCGACAATAAAACGTCTAATATTTTCCGTTCCCTTGCCGATATATACACACCGTTCACCTCCCTTAGCAACGATTTGTTGACAAAATTAAACATAATATGCGCCTTTCACTTTAAATTGTAAAACGCTTTCCTAACAATCACAACAAATAGAAAGCATTGTTTCGTCCGGTTGATTGTTGACATTTTTTAATAAGAGAACGGTTAAGCATAGCATACTCTGGGCACAATCAGATGTCATTTATGGCTCATTAGGCGTGTTGATTAACAATTAAAAACCCGTTGATATTGCTCTATTCCTAGCTTTTCTGCCATATTATTCTGTGTTTTTTAAAAATAGTGGATAATCAGCACTTGTGTTTTTGACTTTTTATTCAGGGTGCGAAATGTAAGTTGTAACATGCTCTACTGATGCTTGTAAGGAAGAATCAGCAAATTAATGATTTTTTCATATTCTTGTTCAGGAAATAGTATCACTCGTCAAGTACATGTTGTGGTGATTAACCCGATAATTATAAAAATTGATTTTTTTTTGAATATATACTATAATTTACTTGTATATAACTTCTCATTGTAACAAAAGGAGGTGATAAAATGGGAGATTTCATTTTCCAACTAGCGTCAATATTAGGAATTTTATTCTTTATAACATTATTCCTATTTCTTATTAGAAATTTATTTAAGAGATCGAATAAGGAGAAAAGTTGAGAAATTTTCTTGCTCTTCCATCTTAAAATATATA
>NZ_JAPSMC010000119.1 GCF_026847645.1 Anoxybacillus sp. J5B_2022 | reverse complement strand
TATACAGAAGTCATTACTTTAAAGTGCATGTATATAATTATAAGGATGGTAAGGGTGTAAAGTTAGAATATGAACGTTTGAAAAAACAAATTATTAATTGCCCTTGTTGTGGGATAAGCAAAGACAAATTGGTTTATGAAATATCCCCGAGTGAAGACGTAGATATTGAAAAGCATGGTTTTAGGATTTATTGCGGAAATCCGAAGTGTTATTTTTCAAAGACTAACATTCCAGTGTATTTAATTGACGAGGAAATTTATAGAAAATTACCTACTGTTGTGATTTCTACAGTTGATAAATTTGCACGATTACCGTGGGATGAGAGAACAGCGTCTTTGTTTGGGAAAGTGGATCGGTATTGTGAGCGCTGTGGTTATATAGCAAAAGGCGAAGAACATCCTAGTTCACATAGAAATCCAAGGGCTAGTGTTTATGAAGTAAAACCTTTTTATCCACCGGAGTTAATTATTCAAGATGAGCTTCACTTAATTACAGGACCGTTAGGTTCAATATACGGTGGTTATGAAACAGCGATTGAGGAATTGTGTAGTTACTCTTTAGAAAATGGTGAGAAAATAAAACCAAAATATGTTGTTGCTACTGCTACTATTCAAAATGCAGATGAACAGATTAAACGTTTATATGCTCGTAACGAAATGAAGCAATTTCCACCATCAGGTTTGGAAGTTGAGGATTCGTTTTTTGCAAAAGAAATCCCGATTAAAGAAGAACCTTTCAGATTGTACAGTGGAATATGTGTTTCAGGTCATTCTATGAAAACCGTTTTGGTACGTGTATATGCTGTGCTCCTACAATTTACAGAGAATTTAAAAGATAATCCAGAATATTCAAAATATCTCGATCCTTATCGGACGTTGATTGGTTATTTTAACAGTATAAGAGAGCTCGGTGGAACTGTTCGCCTATTAGATGATGACGTAAAGAAAAGATTACAAATTATCACGAACAAATATAAGTTTCCTGCTCAGCGTTATATTAACAAGTACAGAGAGCTAACATCGCGTATTCCTTCTTACAAAATTCCAGAGGTTTTGGGAGAACTGGAAAAAGAAATGGGGGAAGGAGAGATTGCTGTTGTTTTGGCAACTAATATGATTGCTGTTGGCATGGATGTCGATAGACTGGGGTTAATGGTAGTGACGGGGCAACCTAAACAAACATCCGAATACATTCAAGCATCGAGTCGGGTGGGGAGAAAATTCCCTGGATTAGTGATAACAGTGTATAACCCATATCGCCCAAGAGACATGTCTCATTATCAAAATTTTAAAGGTTACCACGGTCGTTTGTATTATCACGTTGAGGGAACGACTGCCACTCCTTATGCATCACGAGCGAGAGATCGATTTTTACATGCAGTAGCAGTTGCTTTACTTCGTTTAGATAATCCAGAATTGGCAGGAAATAAAAATGCAAAAAACATTAGATATGCAAATCTTTCAAATATTAGAGAAACAATTCGGGAAAGGGTTTCAATAGTAGAAAAAAAGAATGCAACTGATACGCTAAGTGAGTTGAACCAGTTTTTGGATAATTGGATTAAAGATAGCGAACTTCGCACAGATCTTGAATATTATTTTTCTACTATGAATAAGTACGCTGCAAAAAATGGTATAAATAAAAATCGTTTACTCAGACGATATGCTGAGAAAGAATTGCGTAGGGTAGAAAGACCAACGCTTGATTCAATGAGAGAAATTGAAATAACGAGTAGTTTGAAGCTTTATGAAAAGGAGTGGTGGTTAAAATGAGAAATAAAGTCGGAGAAATCCGACCAGGGCAGTTGATTACTACCTTTGGTCCTGGCGCTATTATAGACTCAGTGAATGATTCTTTAATGATTTTAGATATTCGATATTGGGATAAAGCCAAGGACATTATCTATGATAAAAATCTTGCAAATTTTTTGGGTAAACATTATTTCAAGAAAGTACCAGCAACAGGTCAATTCGCGGATCTACCAGTAATACCTTTTCCCTTTTATCATGAGTGTAGCAATACCAAATGTAGGAATCTGTTTGATATACGAGACAATTTTAAAATCGGGGAATATTTAGAGAAAGGACCGAGATGCCCTATTTGTGATTGGAGAGCACATCCTGCGAGGTTTGTTATCTCTTGTGAGGATAACCATTTGGAGGATTTCCCATGGAAATGGTGGGCTCATGGAAAAGAATATAAGGAATGTAATGGAAGATTAACCTTGTCAAGTGCAGGAGATTCCTCAGGCTTAGAATCACTAAGCGTGAGATGTTCTTGCATGGATAGTGGGAAATCTTTAAGGGGGGCTTTAGATCCTAAATCATTTAAAGGATATAAATGTAGAGGTTCACATCCTCATAAACTTGAGTTTAATAAAGGCTGTAAAGATAAAGATGGTAAAGGGAGAGACGTTATACCGCTTCAACGAGGTGCGTCTAACGTTTACTTTGCAGCGGTTAGAAGTGCGATATCATTTTCTGAGGATTCTCAAATTAAAGAATTGCTTATTAAACACCAAGAGGCATTGATTCAATGGGAAAAGAAAAG
>NZ_JAPSMC010000118.1 GCF_026847645.1 Anoxybacillus sp. J5B_2022 | reverse complement strand
ATGAGCGAGGGAGGGTGTTAAAAAAGTCGTTTCCCGTTCCGCAATCTAGAGAAGGATTGGAATGGTTGTACCAGTGCATCGTGGAAGCCATGAAGGAATTTGGAAAAACCGAGGTGATCGTTGGCATCGAGCCAACGGGACATTATTGGCTGAATCTCGCCTATTTTCTTGATGAGAAAGGCATCCCTCTCGTCATGACAAACCCGATGCACGTGAAGCGATCCAAAGAGCTGGACGATAACCTTCCAACCAAGCATGATGCGAAAGACGCGCTCGTCATTGCCCGGTTAGTGAAAGACGGCCGATTCAGCTATCCGCGTATTCTGAAAGGGATGGAGGCGGAGCTGCGCGCAGGGGCGACGTTTCGCTCCAAATTGGTGGAAGAACAGGGAGCGATTCGAAATCAAATGATTCGCTGGCTTGATCGATATTTTCCGGAGTTTTCCCAAGTCTTCCCGTCATTTGGGAAAATGGCGCTCGCGGTGCTGGAATATACGCCATTTCCGAGTGATCTGGCAGGAAAAGAACTAGAAGAGGTGCTGGCCCTTTACCGGCAAAGTGAGGGATTACAATCGCCACAAAAACCGAAAGCGAAGAAGTTGATGGAATTGGCCCAACACTCCATTGGCGTAACGGAAGGACAACAGATGGCCCGTATCGAAATTGCCACGCTTGTCCGCCGGTACCGCCAACTGGAAGAAGAAATCGAGGCACTGACAGAGCAGCTGATCGAACTCGTACAGACATCGGTCGAGTACGAATGGTTGAAGACCGTTCCGGGCTTAGGCGATGCGACCATCGTAGAACTGTTATCAGAGATCGGGAGTTTCTCCCATTATCAGGATCCGCGGCAGCTTATCAAATTAGCGGGCCTGACGCTGCGGGAACATTCCTCCGGCCAACACAAAGGGCAAAAACGGATCTCGAAGCGTGGAAGAAGGCGGTTGCGCGCCCTTCTGTTCCGGGTGATGATGCCGATGATCCGCCACAACGAAGCGTTTCGGCAGCTGCACGACTATTACACGACACGTCCTGATAATCCGTTGCGGAAGAAGCAATCGATTGTGGTGTTATGCGGAAAATTATTGAAGGTATTGCACGCTGTATGTACGAAGCACCAAGCGTTCGATGCGAAGCGAATGATGCAGGACATCTTTGGCCTCGAAACGGCTGCTTGATGCCTATAGTCTCGATTCTCTAGACAACAAGGATGACACGGAGAAGCTGGCGCGATATCATCCATTCGACCTTGAGTCCCTAAAGGAGCTTAGCCGGCCTCTGCCTGATGACTAGACCGAACGAAGGAATGTAGGCACAAGGATGCCAAGAAACATGGGAGGGTTCGTCATCATCAGCGATGCAGAGATCCACGGTGCATCCCATACGCTTCCCCCACTACAACCAAATTTAACCAGTAGTGGCCGCGAAGCGTACCCAGTCAATGTAAGATATACACATATTTAAGAAATAATGTTAGAAACTTTGTCGAAAAATATTTTTTTGACACCCCTGAAACGGCTACAACCGTTGATATATCAACATTTATAGAGGGAGGAATTAAATTGGATTTTGAAAAATTATCTAAAGTAGTATGTGGATTAGCGATTACTTCTTTGTGTTTATTTTCTACAAATTTTGCATCGCCGGTGTTAGCTGACGAGAACAATAGTAGCTGGGTAGATTTAGATAATGATGGATTAGTAGACAAGGATTTAATGTCTAAAGAAGAGCGACAAAAATATGACAAACGTGTAAAAGAAATAGAAAGTTACTTTGATAAAATTGGAAGAACAAAAGCGAAATTAAATGCTTTAAAAAGACAGTTAAAAGCTAACGGGAAAGATTTAACAATAAGTAATGAAATTATTACTATCCAACAGGAACTTGATGATCTTGAGAACAATATAGAAAAAAATATAGGATTAAAGAAAATTAGTAAACAAGACTCTATAACAACATTAGCAACAGCTCCTTCTGATATTGATATGGATGGAACTATATATCTAGATGTATTTAACCCATCGCGGTATGTGGCTAGAGGAGATTGGGATTGGATCACATCAAATTGGCAGTATGATAGAAGTGGAACTGGAGATGTTGGAAAGTTAGATGCCTTTGGCTTAATTTTAGATGAGGAAATTGATATCTATAGTCATAGCATTAGAACTTACTGGAGCTATGATGGAAGAGAATCAACCCCGGGAGCAATTTATGATGATAAAGCAGAAAGTGATAATGGATGGGGATGGAAATGGCAAGACAAAATTAGTTATCAAACAACTAGCTTGGGGGCAACTGTTAAAACTTACAACTCAGGAAGTGGGATTGCCACTCTATATTTTAAATTTGAAAATCCAAGTACAGGCAGTGGTGATACAGTTGAAATATCAACAGAATATGCACATACATGGAACACAACTAATGTAGACAATATTAGTTTTTCTCTAACTGACATATCTTTCTCTTATTCTTCATCTTCTTCCAGATGGTCTGATGAAGAAAACTGGCCTATACAGTTATAAACTAAAAAGTGCAATAGCTCTTTTTTCACGTCAGGATTCTTAGCTAAAGTTATATATCCTCTTCTAAATTAATAATTTACTGTAGATCAAATTTAATTACACCCATAGTGCTAT
>NZ_JAPSMC010000117.1 GCF_026847645.1 Anoxybacillus sp. J5B_2022 | reverse complement strand
TTTACAACAAACTTGTCCGCGACAAAATTCCACAAATCATTGAAGCGGCAGGGAAGACGTTTGCGATGCGAACACTAAGCGATGAAGAATACCGCCAAGAATTGCGAAAAAAAGCGTTTGAAGAGCTGGAAGAATATATGAACGCGAAAGACGATGCGACAGCAGTAGAAGAGTTGGCGGATTTGTTGGAGATTATCCATGCACTTGCCGAATGCCATGGGGCGACGATTGAGCAAGTCGAGGCGATCCGCGCTGAAAAAGCGGAAAAGCGGGGAGGTTTTCAAGAAAAGATCTTTTTGATCGAGGTACACGATGAGTAAAGTCGAGTTTGTCAAAAGCCATCTGATCGAAAAACTAAAAGAACATATCGAAACATCCTCCACGATTTATATATTGACGTCGTTTGTGATGAAGTCGGGCGTGGAAGTCATCAAAGAACCGTTAAAGCAAGCAGCTGAGCGGGGAGCCGATATTAAAATTTGCGCTGGCGATTATTTGTATGTCACACAGCCGGATGCGTTGCGAGAATTAACATCGATCCATCCGAATATCGAAGTCCGCTTATGGAAAAGCAACGGCGTTTCCTTTCATCCGAAAGCATATTTGTTTGAAGATAAAAGCGACGGCTATTTTATTATCGGTTCGTCCAACTTATCGCGCTCGGCATTAACGAGCGGCATCGAATGGAACATCGGGCTGCACAAATGTGTCGAAGAAAACGTCTTTGTCGAAGTAATGAGCGAGTTTTTAACGCTTTTTTACGCCGAGCAAACGGTACAAGTAAACGAGGAAACATTAAAAGACTATGAAAAGCAATACGCTGATTATCACCAGCGTCATTCGAATTTAGTGCGACAGTGGGCGCAGTTGGAAGAAATGGAACTGATGCTTCCAGCTGAAGTGTCAGCGGCAGAAGAAGCGGAAGTCGTTTATGATCCAACCGTCTCATATGGAACGATTCAGCCGCGTTTTGCGCAAGTGGAAGCGCTCGCCCAATTGGAAGCGACGTATGCCGAAGGATACGATCGGGCGATGGTCGTCATGGCGACCGGTCTTGGGAAAACGTATTTAGCAGCCTTTTTTGCCCGCAACTTCGGCAAAGTGCTGTTCATCGCCCATCGCGAAGAAATTTTGTATCAAGCGAAACGGTCGTTTGCGTGGGTGCTTTCCGATAAGACGTTTGGGATTTATGACGGCAAAGTGAAAGAAGGACGAGCCGATGTCGTCTTTGCGTCGATTTTTACGTTAAGCATGAAAAAACATCTCGAAATATTCGCGAAAGATGCGTTTGATCTGATCGTTATCGATGAATTTCACCATGCCGCTGCGAAGTCATATGAACGGGTGCTTGCTTATTTCCAGCCGAAGTTTTTACTTGGCATTACGGCTACGCCTGACCGTAATGACTATAAAGACGTATATGCTATCTGTGACGGGAATGTGGCGTACCGCATCGATTTTATCGAAGCAGTGCAGCGCGGGTGGCTTGCGCCGTTCCGTTATTACGGCGTGTATGACGATACGGATTATACGAAAATTACGTGGCGCGGCAACCGCTATGACGAAGTAGAATTATTGCAGGCGCAGCTGCGCACAGAAGTGGCGGAAAATATTTTGCGAGCTTGGGAAAAACATAGGCAAACGAAAACGCTCGTGTTTTGTTCATCGATTCACCAAGCGGATTTTTTAGCAAATTATTTTAACGAACACGGCTACCGTACGGTTAGCTTGCATTCCAAGCAAGTACATATCACGCGCTCGAAAGCAATTGCGATGCTCGAAAAAGGCGAATTAGATGCGATTTTTACGGTCGATTTATTTAACGAAGGTGTCGATATTCCAGCGGTCGATACGCTATTATTCGTCCGTCCGACAGAATCACTCACTGTATTTACGCAACAAGTCGGGCGCGGCTTGCGCCTTCATCCAGCGAAACAATATTGTGTCATTATTGACTTAATCGGGAACTATCGCAACGCGGATGTGAAACTTTCGCTTTTTGACACGAAACGTGGGGAAACAAGCAAGAAGAGAGAAAAACTGCTTCCGACTGTTCCAGAGCTATGCGAAATGGACTTGGACGTGCGCGTTATTGACTTGTTGGAAGAAATGAGGCGGAAGCGTCAGCCGCGCCGCGAAAAACTGCTATATGACTATCAAGAACTCAAGCAAGAACTCGGCCGCCGCCCGACGTATTTAGAGCTGCATTTGCACGGGCGAAGCGAAGCAAAAGAATACAGGGACGAGTTTAAATCGTACGTTGGATTTCTTTATTGGGCGGATGAATTGTCAGAGCGGGAAAAAGAAGTGTTTTTAAAGTACGAATCATGGCTTGTCGAAGTCGAACGAACGACGATGACAAAAAGCTATAAAATGGTTGTCTTGCAGGCGATGCTCAACCGCGGACCGTCGCGCTGGCACTTGCCAATTACGCCGAACGAAGTCGCGCCATTTTTCCATCAATACTTTATGGAGAAAGAATACCGAAAACGCATCGACTTCTCCGACGGCGAAACGAAGCGCTTATGGCAATATGACGAGCAAAAAGTGGCGAAACTCATCGCCAAAATGCCAATGACCAAATGGAGCGGCAGTTCCAACGGGCTTGTTTCGTTTGCAAATAACATCTTCTCGCTCAACTTCTCCATCGCTCCGGGGGACGAACACC
>NZ_JAPSMC010000116.1 GCF_026847645.1 Anoxybacillus sp. J5B_2022 | reverse complement strand
TGTAAATTAGCACACTATTTCAGAACTACTTTTTCAAATTATTTTGGATGAAAATCGGAAATACCGCGCAAAATGTTTGCGAATTCTCTCCGATTTTGCACGCTTTTTCCGATCCTTTGCACATTATCTCAGACGAAAATCAGAAAAAGAAGAGGAGCCGTTCGGCCCCTTTCCTTATGCCCCTGTTTCCTCCACCGCCATTCGAACAATCTCTTCGTCAATCACGTCCTTTTTTAGCTGGTAGCCGTATAAAAGGCACGTCGTCGTTAACGTATTGATGACTCGTGGCCATCCTTGCGACTGTAGGGCGATCGCCTCTAACGCCGCAGGGGTAAAAATCGAGTGCTTCGCTCCTGCTTGCTTCATTCGCTGCTCAATGTACGCGGCCACTTCTTCTTTCGAGAGCGCTCCCATCCGATACCGCATGATGATGCGTTGTTGAAGCGGACGATGGTGATTCAAGCGCAACCGTATCTGTAAGTGTGGCAGTCCTGCCAAAATCAACACGAACGGATTCGTGGAGTCCATGTGAAAATTAAACAGAATGGCGATATCTTGCAAAAACGCATCTTTCGCAAGATGCATTTCATCTAGCAGAATCACTGGAGTGATTCGACGTTCCTGATCCATTCGTTCGATTCCTTGTTGAATTTGGTAAAACAAGTCCACCTTTCGGTATTTCGGTTCCTCGCCTAACCCTAAGGCTAATCCTCGATAAAAATCCATCACCCCGCCCGTGGATAACGGGAAATACACCACGTGATACAACGAAGGATTCAACGATTCTTTGAACGTCCGAAGGGCGAATGTTTTCCCCGCCCCCGGCTCTCCTGTCAGTAACCCTATTCCTTTCGTTCGTTTCACGTAATCCAATGCGTGTAAGGCCTCTTCGTAAGAAGACCCTCGATACGCTTCCGACGGATTGGTGTCTTTCGAAAACGGCTCTCGAGAAAGGGAGTAGAACGTTTTATACATCCGTTCCTGCCTCCTTTCCTAGCCCCGCAAACGGCGATCGATGTCGTTTGACGTAGGCATTATCGTGCATGCGCACCAGCGTCGCTTTCGCTGCTTCTTTGCCGTCTTCGTATACATACACCCCTTGCTCATCATACCGAATTTCCACGGATTGTCCAATAAATCGAGGCGGAACCTCATACAGCTGTTTGTTTAACGTAATCGTTCCATCCGCCTTCACTTTGCGAAACTCCCGTTTCAAAAAAATCGTGTCCAGCCAAGTCGCATCCTCCACGAACGATACCATGTGCACTTGCGATTGAAACACTTCATGTGGCGTTTTTCCTTCTAGCGACGCATGGGGCTTCCGGTGGTAGTCTTCTTCGAGCCACTTCCAGAAGCGCTCGTTCAACGCTGGAAGCGACGTCACTGGCTCCATCTCCAACAACGGGTAAAACCGAGTTTGCACTGTCCGGAAAAATCGCTCGATTTTCCCTTTGCTTTGTGGATCATATGGCTGCGTATGAATGAGCGTGATCCCTAATTCTGCGCAAGCATATTGTAGGGGTTCCGAGCGATAAATTTTGCCGTTATCGGAGTAGATGCGCTTCGGTTTCCCGTACCGCAGGAACGCTTCTTTTGTCACGATGCGCAACCCGTCAAATTTCTCGGAAGAGAAAAACTGGGCATACGGCACGACCCGTGAACAATCATCGATGTAGGCGATCAAAAACGTTTTTTGCGCCTTTCCATTCTCTCGAATCACTGGACCATGGGACAAATCCCCTTGCCATAACTCGTTGACTCCATCGTACGCAAACCGTTTTCGTTCAGGCATCGGGGAAATTTCTTTCCCAACAAGGTTGTATTTTTTTAATAAACGATATATAGTGAAATAGGATATGTTTTGTTTTTCTATTTCCCCCTGCTCGATGAGGTGTTGGTAAAACACCGTCACCGGCGCATGGGGATATTTTTTTCGTAATGCCAAAATATGCTCTTCGTCTTCCATCGTGAGTCTTCGAGAATGGCCGCGATCCGCTCGACGTTTTGGCTTCAGTGCTTCAAATCCGCCTTTTTTATACTGGGTGCACCAGTCTAGAATCGTCTTCGCTGCGATCCGTTTTTCGCCATAGTGCGGAACGGCATGCATGCGCGTCGACACCTCCTTCACGTACGATTTCGGATCGACCTGCCCATTCACTAACGGTGCGATCAATCCATACCGAAATAGGGCGATTTCTTGTCTCATTGATTCGTCCATCAAGGTTTCCTCCTTCTCCGATGTTGCGGAAGAACCAATCGGTTCGTCCTGCCTCCATCATACCGAATCCCTTTCCCCTCGTCGACGCAAAAGGTTTGTGGAATCGATTGTTTTTGGAAATACAACCAAAAAGAAACAAATTAGGCACCGAATCTATTTGCTAAAAAATGAGTCGAATGTTCCCTCCACATCGCTTCGACGAGTTTCTCCACCCCAACTCCCTCGATGGTTTGTATCCACTCTTGGGCTTGAACGAGTGGTTTATTGGACACCCTCGGGATTCGTTTCCCTTTGGTTTGAAAAAACCAACGAAGCCACGGTAAATGAGCAAGAAACCGACGCATATAAACATCCTCTCCTTGTCGGAGAGGAAAAAACTTGGACGAACCCTTCCCCTTGCCTAAGAGAGAGGAGAGGCGTTCCTTGAGCCAGTGGATAATCGTCCAAATCGTGTATTGGAAATACGGCAAGAGGAACGTGGGAAGCACGGTCACCGTCTTTTTGCAGATCACGCACCGATCACGAGCAATCCAAATCCGATAGGCGTCTTGCCCCACCAATGCATTTCGTTCGTAATAGCCATGACGATAAAGATTGCGTTTCGCCTGACAATGTGGACAACGATGGATGGAC
>NZ_JAPSMC010000115.1 GCF_026847645.1 Anoxybacillus sp. J5B_2022 | reverse complement strand
GGTTAAGTCCTCGATCGATTAGTATCCGTCAGCTGCACGTGTCGCCACGCTTCCACCTCGGACCTATCAACCTCGTCATCTTCGAGGGATCTTACTCGCTTACGCGATGGGAAATCTCATCTTGAGGGGGGCTTCACGCTTAGATGCTTTCAGCGCTTATCCCTTCCGCACATAGCTACCCAGCGGTGCCCCTGGCGGGACAACTGGTACACCAGCGGTGCGTCCATCCCGGTCCTCTCGTACTAAGGACAGCTCCTCGCAAATTTCCTACGCCCGCGACGGATAGGGACCGAACTGTCTCACGACGTTCTGAACCCAGCTCGCGTACCGCTTTAATGGGCGAACAGCCCAACCCTTGGGACCGACTACAGCCCCAGGATGCGATGAGCCGACATCGAGGTGCCAAACCTCCCCGTCGATGTGGACTCTTGGGGGAGATAAGCCTGTTATCCCCGGGGTAGCTTTTATCCGTTGAGCGATGGCCCTTCCATGCGGAACCACCGGATCACTAAGCCCGACTTTCGTCCCTGCTCGACTTGTAGGTCTCGCAGTCAAGCTCCCTTCTGCCTTTACACTCTACGAATGATTTCCAACCATTCTGAGGGAACCTTTGGGCGCCTCCGTTACTCTTTAGGAGGCGACCGCCCCAGTCAAACTGCCTACCTGACACTGTCTCCCACCCCGATCAGGGGTGCGGGTTAGAACTTCAGTACGACAAGGGTGGTATCCCAAGGGCGACTCCACCGAGACTGGCGTCCCGGCTTCTCCGTCTCCCACCTATCCTGTACATGTCGTACCAAAATTCAATATCAGGCTGCAGTAAAGCTCCACGGGGTCTTTCCGTCCTGTCGCGGGTAACCTGCATCTTCACAGGTACTATAATTTCACCGGGTCTCTCGTTGAGACAGTGCCCAAGTCGTTACACCTTTCGTGCGGGTCGGAACTTACCCGACAAGGAATTTCGCTACCTTAGGACCGTTATAGTTACGGCCGCCGTTTACTGGGGCTTCGGTTCGCACCTTCAGCTACAGCTTAAGCGCTCCCCTTAACCTTCCAGCACCGGGCAGGTGTCAGCCCCTATACTTCGCCTTTCGGCTTCGCAGAGACCTGTGTTTTTGTTAAACAGTCGCTTGGGCCTTTTCACTGCGGCTCTCTCGGGCTCATCACCCAAGAAAGCACCCCTTCTCCCGAAGTTACGGGGTCATTTTGCCGAGTTCCTTAACGAGAGTTCTCCCGCGCACCTTAGGATTCTCTCCTCGCCTACCTGTGTCGGTTTGCGGTACGGGCACCTCTCCCCTCGCTAGAGGCTTTTCTTGGCAGTGTGGAATCAGGAACTTCGGTACTATCTTTCCCTCGCCATCACAGCTCCGCCTTACGGCAAGCGGATTTGCCTACTTGCCAGCCTAACTGCTTGGACGCGCTCAACCAGTCGCGCGCTTGCCCTATCCTCCTGCGTCCCCCCATCGCTCAAACGGGGAGGAGGTGGTACAGGAATCTCTACCTGTTGTCCATCGCCTACGCCTTTCGGCCTCGGCTTAGGTCCCGACTAACCCTGAGCGGACGAGCCTTCCTCAGGAAACCTTAGGCTTTCGGTGCAGAGGATTCTCACCTCTGTTTTCGCTACTCATACCGGCATTCTCACTTCTAAGCGCTCCACCGGTCCTTCCGGTCCGGCTTCTCTGCCCTTAGAACGCTCCCCTACCGATGACGTAAGTCATCCCACAGCTTCGGTGATACGTTTAGCCCCGGTACATTTTCGGCGCAGAGTCACTCGACCAGTGAGCTATTACG
The DNA here is from genome assembly GCF_026847645.1 of Anoxybacillus sp. J5B_2022. Taxonomy (GTDB): domain Bacteria; phylum Bacillota; class Bacilli; order Bacillales; family Anoxybacillaceae; genus Anoxybacteroides. The sequence continues at coordinate 1,135 of NZ_JAPSMC010000115.1, read as the reverse complement.
CACTCTTTAAATGGTGGCTGCTTCTAAGCCAACATCCTGGTTGTCTGGGCAACTCCACATCCTTTTCCACTTAACGTATACTTTGGGACCTTAGCTGGTGATCTGGGCTGTTTCCCTTTTGACCACGGATCTTATCACTCGTAGTCTGACTCCCAAGCATAAGTCATTGGCATTCGGAGTTTGACTGAGTTCGGTAACCCGATGAGGGCCCCTAGCCCAATCAGTGCTCTACCTCCAAGACTCTTACCTTGAGGCTAGCCCTAAAGCTATTTCGGGGAGAACCAGCTATCTCCAAGTTCGATTGGCATTTCACCCCTACCCACACCTCATCCCCGCACTTTTCAACGTGCGTGGGTTCGGGCCTCCAGTAGGTGTTACCCTACCTTCACCCTGGACATGGGTAGATCACCTGGTTTCGGGTCTACGGCGACGTACTATACGCCCTATTCAGACTCGCTTTCGCTACGGCTCCGTCTTTTCGACTTAACCTCGCACGCCACCGTAACTCGCCGGTTCATTCTACAAAAGGCACGCCATCACGCGTAAACGCGCTCTGACTACTTGTAGGCACACGGTTTCAGGTTCTCTTTCACTCCCCTCCCGGGGTGCTTTTCACCTTTCCCTCACGGTACTGGTTCACTATCGGTCACTAGGGAGTATTTAGCCTTGGGAGATGGTCCTCCCTGCTTCCGACGGGATTTCACGTGTCCCGCCGTACTCAGGATCCACTCAGGAGGGAACGAAGTTTCGACTACAGGGCTGTTACCTCCTCTGGCGGGCCTTTCCAGACCGCTTCATCTACTCCGTTCCTTTGTCACTCCATGTTGAGTGTCCTACAACCCCAAGAGGCACGCCTCTTGGTTTGGGCTGGTCCCGTTTCGCTCGCCGCTACTCAGGGAATCGCTGTTGCTTTCTTCTCCTCCGGGTACTTAGATGTTTCAGTTCCCCGGGTATGCCCTCCATACGCTATGGATTCACGTATGGATACTGTCCCATTACGGACAGTGGGTTCCCCCATTCGGAAATCTCCGGATCAACGCTTACTTACAGCTCCCCGAAGCATATCGGTGTTTGTCCCGTCCTTCATCGGCTCCTAGTGCCAAGGCATCCACCGTGCGCCCTTTCTAACTTAACC
>NZ_JAPSMC010000114.1 GCF_026847645.1 Anoxybacillus sp. J5B_2022 | reverse complement strand
TACAATTGTGGGTGTGTGCAAAAGTTTAATAAAGATAACGGAGGAGATATTCAATGAAGGAATTAATGAATGAATTAATGAGTGAGTTAAATTTTGAGGAATTGACAAGTTATGATGGGGGTTACAATGTATTAAATAATGGATGGTACGTTGTTGCCGCGACCGCATGGTCTATAGCGGGAGCTACTTGGGGATGCGGATCGGCTTCTAATATCACGTTTTTCACTTCAAATTATGGCAAAGGACGTTAAAGTGACCATTTAGCTCTACCAGTTATAATCAATGAGGAAAGTTGAGCAATTTTTTCAAACTAGACAGGGCGTGGAAATTTTATTGGAACATGGAGTGGTATCATGGTTGCTTGACATGGAAGTCTCTTCATACCATAGGATTTGCTATAGAGGTCGGACAGTAGTGATAAATTCCCGTATGGAGCGAAGAAGCCATGTGCGCCACTCCATGTGAAGTTCGTTTTTTTAACTGGTGAAGATTTTTCAATTTAACTAATTGAATTTTGCTCACATATGAGATGCTTTTGAATATCACTGAATAAAAATGATTTATTTTTTAAAAAGAGTGATAATTTAACTTGTTTAATATGGTTTTGTTGTTAATTAAAGGGTTAATATTCATTCTCTATAAATTGTTTTTGAATTTTTATTAAGGGTGCGAAATGTAAGTTAGATAGTTGCGAGCTACATAGTTATAAAAACAGAAGCTAGCTAATAGTGATTATTTTGTTTGATGGAGTAGGAGGGGGCTCGATTTGGATAGTTTGTCTTCGTTTTTTAAGAAAATAGAAAGCTTATTCCCGGATTCAGAGCTTTTTACAGATTTAATGTTGCTACATAGACCAGATGCGTATGAAAATTTAGCAGTAGGATTGCAATGGGAGTACACAAACATAGATAGAGTAGTATTTGAATATGAATATTTACCCTATCCTACTATCACGTGTGGTGTTATTACATATAATGAAGAAAGATGCATAAGAAGATGTTTACATAGTGTAATGGATGAATTTGACGAAATTATAGTAGTAGATTCAGGATCTAACGATAATACCTTAGCAATAATAAAAGATATGCAAAAAAAGTGTTCACATGTGGAAATATTAGTTGAACCATGGAGGAATGATTTTTCGTTTCACAGGAACAAAATCATTGAAAAAGCGAGTGGAGACTGGATTTATTTTATAGATGCGGATAATGTTTATTCAAAGGAGAACAAAGGGAAAATAAAAAGAATTGCAAGACTGTTGGATTTTTTGGGGATTGATTGTGTTATAAGCCCAAAAATCATTGAACATGATGGAAGTATTTCATTAGATAATAGGAGAATGTTTTCGTTGAAAAAAGGTATTTTGTTTAGTGGTAAGGTGCACGAAGAACCTGTTTTATTAAGTGGAGACATCCCAATTAATATTCCAGCCAATATTATTGTAGAGCATGATGGATATGATCCACGAATTGTAGACATAGAGAAGAAAAATGAGAGAAATAAGGAACTTACAAAAGAAATGCTGGAGATTGAGCCCTCTAATCCAAAGTGGTTTTACTTCTATGCCCGAGAATTATACAATTCGAAAGGTGATATACGTATAGTTAAAAACTATCTTATTAAATCAATAGAATTAAGTCAAAATACTAATTCTAGATTTTTTTTAGATGCAATGTTGTTGTTGTGTAGGATATTATTTGAAAATAATGACTTTAAATTATTAGAAAGTTATTTGGATTTGTTCGAACAAATATATCCTAATTGTTCAGATATTGATTACTATAGAGCTTTAATGATAAAGATGAGTATAGAACAAAAAATAACAAAACTTATATATGTCTTAGAAGATTGTATTAGTGTAAATAGGAAATATAGCTTTATTAATGAATCAAATGATCACATAAAGCTATTAGTGTTTGACCTTTTGATGTCAATAAATGATTGTGATAGAGCAATAGAGATTTATGAGTGTATAAAGTCTGAAAGTTTGAAACTATCTTCTATGAAAAAACTATACTTATATGTAGATAAAATACGATCACAGCTATTCACGTGATACTAGTGTATGAAGAACATAAGTTTTCTAAAACACGTGTCTGATGAGCGGGGAAATGATATACTTCTTGCGGATGTATAGGGATAATTATTCTTCAGGGAATGCATTTAGAATATGTCTTTTACAGTTGAAGAAAGGCTTTACATTTTTTTATAATACATTTATGAAAGGGGATGTTTTTTGTGTTTGTTGATTTTTTGAAAAATCTAATTAATAAACAAAAAAAAATAATAATTGAATTGGATGAGAGATATTTTGATAAAAAGAGCCTAATGGATGCAGTAGTGAAACAATTAACAAATCAAGGAAAAATTTGTGAAGTCGTTGGTGTGGACTTATTATTGATTGATGGGAAAAAGTATTATTTATCAGAAAGAAACGTTGTTGCTAAATATTGCCCTCCTGTGCAACAAGCCGTTTTGATAGAAGTAGATTAAGGGAACCCTTCGTGTTATATGCATACACTTTAAAATGATGATTTCCAATATGGATTTGTCGGACAAGAACGCATTCGATCAAATGCTTCTTATGATATTGATTTGGAAAATCGACTTTACTCTGTTTAAAAGTATCCACTCAGCCCAATATCAGCGAGATTTTCAGAATCCAGCACCAATAGGGCATTTTCGGTATCGAAAATGCCCTAGGAGGAATGGAGAATCGTTTGGAGAGACTCCACACTCAGAAGTCTTTGTAACGATTCCCACACCGGCTTTTCGTGTTTTTGAAGGGTGGAAATGACACTACGAATGACACAGAAAGCCTCGGTATCGTCTTCCTGACGAAACGTTCCAGAAATTTTTTGTTTGACTTTCACCATCTGCAAATTGCGTTCGGCTTGGTTGTTGTCAAACGGCACTTCTTTCTTTCGCAGGAAGAGAAGCGCTTCGTGCTTGCGCTTTTCTG
>NZ_JAPSMC010000113.1 GCF_026847645.1 Anoxybacillus sp. J5B_2022 | reverse complement strand
GATGAGCTGCATCTCATTTTCCTCCCATTAATGCGAAGTTCCCTCAATCGTTCCGAACGAGCGATTGAAACAGTAGAAATTGCGAAACGGATCAAAAATGAGGAAAAACAAGTACGTTTATTGGCAACGATTATTGCGGTTTCCGACAAGTTTATTGATAAGGAGTATGTAGAAAAACTAATGGAGGTGTTAAGTATGGCGAGAGTGATCCGAATGGCGGAAGAAAGAGCAAGAATCAATGAAAGCCAGCAGGCAATAAAAAAATATTTAAGCGCAAGATTAGGTTTGGAAAGTAAACCGATGCAAAACAAAGTAGACCTTATTACTGATTTGTATTTGTTGCATCACTTATTAGATGATTTGTATCGAGCGGAGAAGAAAGAAGAAATGGATTATTTAATTGATGTCGTATTAGAAAAACAAAAGAATATGGGGTAGGGTAGTGTGCCTGTCACCCGTCGAGAGAAATTTTTCTTTCGATGCAGGATTTTGCCCGTTTTTGTCGAAAGGATATGCAAGAAAGTTCATGTGAGGTGAAAAATGTGGGTCGGGCGAGGCGGATTTGGGTGCCGCATTTGTTTTACCATATTGTGTGCCGTGGAAACCGGCACGATCCGTTGTTTAAAGAAGCAAATGATTTCCGCGCGTTTTTGCATATCCTCGAACAGCTTCATGAAAAAATACCGTTTGAAATCGCTTCGTATTGCCTCATGACGAATCATTTCCATTTGCAGCTCCGTTCGCAACAGGAATCCATTTCTAAAGTGATGGCACTTATTAATAAACGATACGCCAACTATTACAATACACGTTACGGGTTAACCGGGCATGTGTTTGAAAAGCGTTACTTCAGTAAAATCATTGACGATGATACAGGCATGTTGGAAGTAAGCCGCTATATCCACCTCATTACCTTCATTTATGAACATCGACGCACTCCTTCATTACTTTTCCGAAACGATTGTTGAGAAAAAGAAAAAATATGTGCAGTTTGTAAAAGCAGATGTTGTGCCGAACTACATCATCAGCGATATTGTATATGCAGCCCAAAACAAATCAAAGCATATCGCCATCGCGTATCAGGACAGATTTACGACCGCATCGATATATTGTTATCGTTAGAAGCAGTGGATTTGACTCAAAAATCAAAACAAGTAGACTGTTCGGAAACGATTCGCAGCCGTGTGGAAGCTGCGCGTTTCCGGCAATTCGAACGATATGGGGAAGAAATAACAAACGGCCGTGTGCCGATTGACGTGCTGCTTGCGAAAAGTCCGCTGACGAAAGGTCAACAGCGACTGCTTCAGCATTGGTCGGCTACATACGACTGAAGCAATCGTGTTCAAACAAAAATCATTCGCCTCGCCCGAACAATTGCCGACCTAGCAGAAACTGACGACATCACAGATGAAGCATTATGGAAGGCGATGGCGTTTCGGAGAATAAGAGAAGGACGTCAAGAAAAAAATGCGAAGGGGGAACGTTGATTGGAGAGCGGTGCCAGAGAGAATCGGGAGAGGTTTGTTTCTTTCAATGCCTGTGCACTCCTCGAAATTTGTTTTTCTCTTTGTCTGCGTTTTTTATTTGGCAATAGAGGGCTAGTGCCTCTATTTTGCTCAGCCAAAAGGATTGAAAAAACATGAGGAAGTGGTTAAAATACCGTTTTTTAAGGAAAAAATACGTTTGAAAAGGAACTTTTTAATCATTTTTCGTATAAAATAATCATACATTCCGCTTTTTGAGGAAAATATATAGAAAATCCATTCATTCTTATTTATAATTTATGATAGATGGAGGTGAAATGTATGGTCAATACGAACAAAATTGTAGGTCAGAATGTCAAAAAATATATAGAAAGTAAAGGGATTAAACATTCATGGGTGATGGAACGCACTGGTATTAAGAAGACCGCTTATTATAATTTCTTAAATGGTGAAGGAAATGTGGAGGAGTATGTCGCAAAAATCAATAAGCTATTCCGTATTAAAGATCCGTTCTTTTTTTACAAGGAAGATATGGAATTTAAAGAAAAAACGTTTGACCGCAATAGGTCTGATTCCTTTATGAATTATGTGGCACTTTCGTTTCACGGTACAGTGGACGAAGAATTAAAAAAGGGTATGCATCTTTTTAGCGAATTTGTTGAACTAATCGATGTTTTGAAATCAGTCGCAAATTCGGAAAATCCAAGGGGGTAGTCCATTGATTACAAAAGATAATCTTGAAATGATTGTAGAGCATAACAAAACACATTTGCCGAAAATTAAAAAGGCAATGGACCGTATTTACTCCCTCGGAGATCCCCTTGCTCATGTAAAGCCGCTTGATTTTATAAAAACCTATCTTTACGAGCATGCAAATGTATTGCAGTTTCCGATTCAAAATCCTGACTATGGTGGGCTTGTATATTACTATAACGGTGATTATTATGTCCATATTAATACCGCACAGCCGAGAATATATGAAAATTTCATGTGGGCGCACGAGTTTTATCATTTCTTTTTTGACAGAGATAAAATTAAAAACCCTGACCAAAATTTTATCATGATTGATCGTATTTATGATGAAAAAGAGCGGCTTCCTAATCTTTTTGCTTCCGAATTTTTAATTAATGACTTTGTGTTAGAAAGAAGCTTTCAATTTTTAGAAACCGTTCGCATGAAACAATCTCTTCCGGAAAAAATTATGCGATTAATTAGTATCTTTCAAATTCCGTATAAAGCGCTAGTTGTTAAACTTGCTCAAAACGAATTGATTACAATGAACGAAGCGAAACATGCATTGGACTATGATTATCGAAATCGTATTCCTCATGATATAGACAAATCATTTTTTGAGCCTAGTTATACAATAAATATCAGCGGGTTTGATGAATGGTATGAGAAAGCAAAAAGATGGATGTATGAGGAGGATATTCAATCGATTAAAAAATCTTATGATAAGCTGTATAAACAAGTGTTGTCATCAGTGCATGATCGAAGGGGGACGAAAGGATGAAGGTCCTCGATTCTTCTGTTTTAGAATCTGTTCGTCCGTTTATTTCAGATAATACGAAGCAATTGTACGAGTCAC
>NZ_JAPSMC010000112.1 GCF_026847645.1 Anoxybacillus sp. J5B_2022 | reverse complement strand
GTTTCAAAACATTCGGCAAGTTTGGATGATTCAATGGGGATTTGTATTTTTTTCCTCTTATATTCCAGGCAGTTTCTTTTTTCCATAGTATGTTATAATTCGTTTAGGAATGAATTTGAGTAGGAGAGGGAACTATGCTAACAAAAGTAAAAGAACTGTTTAACGAAAGCGCTCGCGATATTAAAAAATTGCGCAAACTTGTCGAACAAGTGAATGCAATTGAACCGCACATCGCTTCCTTAACCGATGAACAGCTAAAAGCGAAAACCGATGAATTTAAAGAACAACTCCGTCAAGGTAAAACACTTGACGATTTAAAAATTGAAGCTTTTGCCGTCGTGCGTGAAGCCGCAAAACGTGTGCTCGGATTGCGCCATTATGATGTGCAGTTGATCGGTGGCTTCGTTTTACACGAAGGAAACATCGCCGAAATGCAGACGGGAGAAGGAAAAACGCTAGTCGCGACGCTTCCGAGCTATTTGCATGCCCTAGAAGGAAAAGGGGTGCATATTATTACCGCAAACGAATATTTAGCGCGCCGCGACCGAGAACAAATGGGGAAAGTGTTCGAATTTTTAGGGTTGACCGTCGGCCTCAACATTTCGCAAATGTCTCCGCAAGAGAAAAAAGAAGCGTATGAAGCTGATATTACATACGGAACGGGAACAGAATTCGGCTTCGATTATTTGCGCGACAATATGGTATACGATATACGCGATAAAGTGCAGCGCAAGCTTCATTACGCCATCGTCGATGAAATTGACAGCATTTTAATCGATGAAGCGCGCACGCCGCTCATTATCGCGAACAAATCAAGCATCGGTGCCGAATTGTTCCAAGTAACGGCACAAATTATCCGACAATTTCAAGCGGACGAAGATTACGAATTGTATCCGGAAACAAAACAAATCTTTTTAACCGATGCCGGAGCGACGAAAATTGAACAAGCGTTTGGCATCGACAACTTGTACGACGCCGAACATCAGGCGCTCCTGCACAATGTCATGCAGTCGTTGCGCGCGTTTGTCATTATGAAGCGCGACGTCGACTACATCGTGAAAGACGGAAAAGTGCTCCTCGTCGATCAATTCACTGGCCGCATTATGGAAGGGCGAACGTTCAGCGACGGATTGCATCAAGCGATCGAAGCAAAAGAAGGAGTCGAGATTACGGAAGAAAACGATGTGCAAGCGACGATTACAATCCAAAACTATTTCCGCATGTACGACATGTTGTGCGGCATGACCGGAAGCGCCACGCCGTCAAAAGATGAATTTTGGGACACGTATCATTTGCATGTCGTCACGATTCCGACGAACAAGCCGCGGCGCCGCGTCGACATGGACGATCTCGTCTATCGCACATACGAAGCGAAAGCGAAAAAAATTGTAGCGGAAGTGAAAAAAATGCACGATATCGGTCGTCCTGTCTTAATCGGTACGACATCAATCGCGCAGTCGGAACGATTATCGCAATATTTAACGAAACACGGCATTCAACACCAAATTTTAAACGCTAAAACGGAAGAGGACGAAGCGCGCATCATTGCGCTTGCTGGACAAAAAGGGCAAGTGATGCTGGCGACGAATATGGCCGGGCGCGGAACCGATATTTTGTTAGGCGAAGGGGTCGCAGAGCTTGGTGGGTTGCATATTATCGGCACAGAACGCCATGAAAGCAACCGCATCGACATGCAGCTACGTGGCCGCGCGGGGCGGCAAGGGGATCCTGGTTCTTCGCAATTTATTATCTCATTAGAAGATGAACTGTTTAAATCTTATGACAAAGAAGAACTAGAAAAATGGCTCAGCAAAGTGAAAACCGATGAAGACGGTCTTATTATTTCTCCAGACCCAGTCAAATTTGTAAAAAAAGTGCAAGAAACAGTCGAACACGCTCATTATTCTGCACGCGCGCATCTATTAAAGCTAGATTCTGTCATCGATCGACAAAGCAAAATCATTTATCAAATGCGCGATCGCATTTTAGCGTGTGCCCAAGAAGAAATGATGAACGAGGTGCTTGATTATATTAAAAACTATTTGATGCAGACCATTGAAAAATATTGTTTGCCAGACGTTTTCTACGAAGAGTGGAACATCAAAGGCTTGCACGAGGAACTGTCGTTCGTATTTTTGCGTTTTCACAAAACGATCGATGATTTGAAAGAACTAGAAAAAGAGCAAATTGAACAAATCGTTTTGGGAGAATACGAGAAATTGAAGGCGGACTTATTGACGCTGAAAGACGATGAAATGCTTGCGACACAGCTCAAACGCTTTATGATCCAAACGATCGATTCTCACTGGATCCGTCATCTCGATACGATCACTAACATAAAGGACGGCATTCATTTGCGCGGATACGGCCAAGAAGATCCGTACCGCCTATTCGAGATCGAAGCATTTCATGAATTTGTCCGTCTCCAGCAAGACATTCAAGCGAATATTTCGATTCGCTTTATGAACTATGTCAAAAGCCAGTTTGAACTGGACGGCAACCAATAAGGGGGAAATGACATGATTTTTAGACGAAAAACAAAAACAACCGATTCAAACGTAACTACGCTTCATCCCGGGCCGGCTTCCGGCGTGGATGAAGCGCAACCGGCTGACATTAAAACGACGTTATCGTTTCATCCGGATTGGGACGTATCGCCGCAAGAACGGTACGTTTATCAATTTCACCATCAGCAACTTCCGCCGTTAAAACCGAATCAACTTTCGATTTCTGGAATGAAGCTGATCGAGTACAACGACGGGTTTGTCGTCGTCGCCTTTTTACGAAGCACGCTGCCAAAGCCGGTCCGCTTTGAACAAATGGATTTGCTGCTCTTGGATGAAAACGGACAGGCGATCGCCAAACGAACATTTGAGATGGACAGCTTCGGTGAACTGCCGCCAATGACGGCAAGGCCATGGCGTTTTCTCTTTTCTGCAGAAGATAAGCTTGTCGATACGATCCCACAAAAAGGATGGACAATTGCATTTGAACTTAAACAAGCGCCAAAGCGTGAAGACCATCGCCTTGACCTAGAAGCAAGCTGGGAACAGGCTTTATCGACACAACAGCGCGAACATTTGCAAAAGTTA
>NZ_JAPSMC010000111.1 GCF_026847645.1 Anoxybacillus sp. J5B_2022 | reverse complement strand
TCAATGATGTATTATGCTACTTGACGTGGGGGTTTTGTTGTATAATATATATTGGTGAATATTTTGCATGGAATTCAGTTAGTCATAAACGCAACAGATGTTCCATATATTTAAAAATCTAGAATGAGAGAATGAGAGAAAATAGAGGTGAATAAAAAAGATGAAGGGGCTCAGTAAAACCGTACAATGGTTTCAGCGCTGGTCAGACTCGCATCTCCGCTTTTTTCTATTAGCGGTGTTTTTATTTTGGATGAAAACATACGCTGCCTATCGAATCGAATTTAACTTAGGCATCAGCAACACGATGCAGCAATGGTTGCTGTTTATCAACCCGATTAGTTCGGTCATTTTCTTCTTTGGTCTCGCTTTACTAGCAAAAGGAAAAAGACCGTATATTTGGCTGATCGTCATTGATTTTATATTGTCGTTTATTTTATACGCTAACATCGTCTATTATCGGTTCTTTAGCGATTTCATTACGCTCCCAACATTAACGCAAACGAGCAATTTTGGCAACCTCGGCGGCAGCATTTTAGAGTTATTAAAATGGCACGATTTCATTTATTTCGTTGACATGATCTTATTAGTTTCGTTGATCGTGAAAGAAAGAACAAACTTGCAGCCCATTTCGTTGGGTCGTCACAAAAAGAATTTACTGTTTGCGACAGCGGTTTTTACGTTTGTGACAAACTTGGCATTGGCGGAAATTGATCGTCCGCAATTATTAACAAGAACGTTTGACCGCAACTATATTGTGAAATATTTAGGCATGTATAACTATGTCATTTACGATGCGATTCAAAGCATGAAATCGTCCACGCAGCGCGCGTTTGCGAATAAAAGTGATGTGACAACGGTTTTAAACTACGTACAAGCAACGTATGCCAAACCGAATCCGGCTTACTTTGGCAAAGGAAAAGGCATGAACGTCATCTATATTCATTTAGAGTCGTTCCAAAATTTTTTGATTAACTATAAGTTAAACGGGCAAGAAGTGACACCGTTTTTAAACTCGCTGACACGTGAAAAAAATACAATGTATTTCGATAACTTTTTCCACCAAACAGGGCAAGGGAAAACATCGGACGCTGAATTTATGCTAGAAAATTCCTTGTTCGGCTTGCCACAAGGGTCGGTCTTTACAACGAAGGCGCAAAATACCTACCATGCCGCCCCTGCTATTTTAAAACAGCTCGGTTATACGTCTGCGGTCTTCCACGGGAACTATAAAACGTTCTGGAACCGCAATGAAATTTATAAATCGTTTGGATTCGATCACTTTTTCGATGCAAGCTACTATGATATGAACGAACAAGATGTATTAAACTATGGCTTAAAAGATAAGCCATTCTTTAGAGAGTCAATTCCATTATTGCAAACGTTGAAAGAACCGTTTTACGTGAAATTTATTACGTTGTCGAACCATTTCCCTTATTTGATCGATGAAAATGAAGCAACGATTCCGCCTGCCACAACCGGTGATGGTTCGGTCGACCGTTACTTCCAAACAGCGCGTTATTTAGATGAAGCGGTGAAAGAGTTTTTTGATTACTTGAAGCAATCGGGGCTTTACGATCGCTCAATCATCATTTTATACGGCGACCATTACGGCATTTCAGACAATCATAACGAAGCGATGGCGCAAATTATTGGAAAAGAGATTACACCGTTTGAACACGCTCAATTGCAGCGCGTACCGTTGTTTATCCGCGTTCCGGGCGTAAAGGGTGGGGTCATGCATCAATACGGCGGCGATGTCGACGTATTGCCAACGGTTCTTCACCTATTAGGAGTGGATACGAAAAATTATATCCAGTTTGGTACAGACTTATTGTCGCCAGAACATCAGCAAATCGTCCCATTCCGCAACGGCGATTTCGTCACACCAACCATTACCGCTGTTGACGGAAAATATTACAATACGCAAACAGGCGAACCAATGGAGAAAAATGACGAAATCAACCGCGCCGAACAAATCGTCCGGACAAAGCTAAGCATGTCCGATAAAGTCGTATACGAAGATTTATTGCGCTTCTACACACCAAAAGGATTCAAGCCGGTAGATCGTTCGAAATACGACTACAACCATCGCGAAGAACAATAGAGTAGGAGGAGGTGATTAACCTCCGTCCTCTCACACCACCGTACGTACGGTTCCGTATACGGCAGTTCAATCAAGATAAGTGACGCAAGAATTCATAACGTTTTTGTAGACTTTTGAGCCCTTGGTTACTCCAATAAGAGTTCCCAAGGGTTCTGTGTAATATAGGGCTGTTTGAAATACGCCAGTAACCTTTTCTGCTATTTCCCCATTCATAGGCTTTCCATGAAGGAACTCCTAGTTTCATCAGGTTGCGTATTCTTGTTCTTGGCTTTTTCCAGTTTTTCCACAAACACATGCGAAGTCTTCGACGAATCCATCCATCTATATAAGCAGCAATAAAGATTTTCGTGCCTTTGAATGCTTATAATTATGTTATTCATAGTGGGATAAGACGAGATTATTGAATGGATTCACTGTAAAACATAAATTCAACTTATATAGTTTCTCAAAGGTAGTTTTCGTATCCGCCAGCGCAAAGTATCCACACCATCCTAATAAATACTGATTCAGTTTCTGAATCCGATATTCCATTGGATATGGCATCTTCCTAGAGGTGATTTCTCGTACTTTCTTCTTCATTCGTTTGAGACTTTCTTTTGCTATTCGAACTTTTGGCTCTTTTGAGTCGGTGAAACTAAATCCAAGAAATTTTCGTTTCCAAGGACGGTCTACTGCCGACTTCTTCTCATTCACTTTCAAACGGAGTTTACGCTCAATGAATCGTTGAACGCTTGCCATTGTTCGTTCTCCTGCCCTTTTTGATTTTACGTAAATGTTACAGTCGTCTGCGTAACGAACGAATTTGTGCCCTCTCTTTTCTAATTCTTTATCAAGTTCGTCAAGAACGATGTTAGAGAGTAGCGGGCTTAGTGGACCGCCCTGCGGTGTTCCTTCCTCTGTACTTGAAACTACTCCATGAATCATGACGCCCGCCTGTAGATATTTGCGAATTAATTTCAATAGTCGTTTATCCTTGATTCTTTTCGCTAATGTGCTCATGAGCCTGTCATGGTTTACCTTATCAAAGAACTTTTCTAAATCT
>NZ_JAPSMC010000110.1 GCF_026847645.1 Anoxybacillus sp. J5B_2022 | reverse complement strand
CTAGACCCCCGCGACTTTAGTCGTTGGGAGATTCGGGAACGCATTTTCTTTTCCTCGATTCGCATAGGTTTGCACATCAATCCCGAAGTCATATAACTGAACCATGCTCTCGTCCCCCTCCTCCGAAACAATTCACTAAAAATTTAGCATACTGTTTCAGAAAAGGGGAGAAGGATATCCCGGAGGAATTTGCAAAAAAGAAGGCGTTTTATCTTAATTAGGCGAGAAGACTCCCACTTCAACGAAGCGAAGCGGAGTAAGTGGGAGATGAATCGCCTTAACTATATTTTGCTGAAAATAGGATAGATTCAGTAAAATATAGTATCATATAGTTAGATGGGAGGTGAAAACATGTATTTTTGTATCAAACAACAGCTAAATGGTTTGACCAAAGAAGAATACTTGACTCTTCGAGAACTGTGCCATATTGCCAAGAACATGTACAACGTCGGATTGTACAATGTCAGACAATACTATTTTGAACACAAGGAATTTCTTAATTATGAGAAAAACTATCATCTTGCAAAAACTAACGAAAACTATAAGCTGTTAAACAGCAACATGGCACAGCAAATTTTAAAAAAGGTCAATGAAGCCTTTGAATCTTTCTTTGGCTTAATAAAACTAGCCAAACAAGGTAAATATGACCACAAGGCTATCAGTATTCCAAAATATCTTAAAAAAGATGGCTTTCATTCACTGATCATTGGCCAGATTCGTATAGACGGCAACAAATTCACGATACCGTATTCTCGCCTATTTAAAAAGACTCACAAGCCTATCACGATAACGATTCCGCCTGTGTTACTGGACAAAAAGATTAAGCAGATTGAAATCATTCCTAAGCATCATGCCAGGTTCTTTGAGATTCAGTACAAATATGAAATGCCTGAAGATCAAAGAGAATTAAATGACCAAAAAGCACTGGCAATTGATTTAGGATTAAACAATTTTGCCACTTGTGTCACATCAGACGGCAGATCGTTCATCATTGATGGGCGGAGATTAAAAAGTATAAATCAATGGTTTAACAAAGAAAATGCCAGACTTCAAAGCATAAAAGATAAGCAAAAAATCAAAGGCACTACTCGTAAACAAGCTTTGCTTGCTATGAATCGCAATAATAAAGTGAATGATTATATCAACAAGACTTGCCGTTACATCATTAACTACTGTATTGAAAATCAAATTGGCAAACTTGTCATTGGCTATGCGGAAACATGGCAACGCAATATGAATCTAGGAAAAAAGACAAATCAAAACTTTGTCAATATTCCTCTCGGTAACATAAAAGAAAAACTAGAATATCTTTGTGAATTTTACGGCATTGAATTCTTGAAACAGGAAGAATCATATACGTCTCAAGCCAGCTTTTTTGACGGCGATGAGATTCCTGAATATAATGCCGACAATCCAAAAGAATATAAGTTCAGCGGCAAACGTATTAAGCGCGGCTTGTATCGAACAAAGTCTGGCAAACTAATTAATGCTGATGTCAATGGCGCATTAAACATCTTAAAGAAAAGTAAAGCTGTAGACCTGAGTGTCTTATGCTCTAGCGGCGAAGTGGACACGCCTCAAAGAATAAGGATTGTTTAAAGCAGTCAAACTTCTTTGGAAGCCCCCACTTCAAATTTTCGCTATAAAATTAAGTGGGGGTAGTTCACAAGCCGTAGTGGAAGCGATCCGCGCGTTATTGGCAGAAAAGCCTGTCGGCAATGACATTCGGATCGCGCTCGCATGGTGTTTAGGTATTCTCATTGTTGCATATATAACCGCAATGAGCGTCTACAGACGAAAAATGGCGTGAGGATAGGGCAAGCAGATGATTTGAAGTGAGAAAGATATGTTCGTTACAATAAGGGAGAAAATTCCCTCCGCTTTGGAGGACAAAACCGAGGTGTAACGATGAAGATTGAAGTATGGTCCGATTTTGTTTGTCCGTTTTGTTATATCGGAAAGCGGCGGTTAGAAGAGGCGCTTGCGTCTTTTCCGCATCGGGAGAATGTTGAGGTCGTCTTCCGTAGTTTTGAACTTGATCCAAATGCGAAAAAAGAAACACCGCTCAGCATCCACGAAATGATTGCGCAAAAATATGGTATTTCCGTAGAAGAAGCGAAACGGGCAAATGCCGATATTGGCAAGCAAGCCGAGGCGCTTGGTCTAACGTTTCGTTTTGAGACGATGAAACCGACCAATACGTTTGATGCTCACCGTCTAGCACAATACGCGAAGGAAAAAGGGAAACTTCATGAAGTGGTGGAACGGCTGTTTTACGCCTATTTTACCGAATCGAAGCGAATTAGCGACCGCAACGTGCTACTGGGGCTTGCCGAAGCAGCAGGGCTTGACCGCAAAGAGGCGGAAGCGATGCTCGATGGCGAGCGTTATGCAGAACACGTGCGAAACGAGGAAGCGATAGCGGCTCAGCTTGGCGTCCGCGGTGTACCGTTTTTCGTGCTGAATCAAAAATATGCGATTTCTGGCGCTCAGCCTGTCGAAGTATTCCGTCAGGCGTTAGAAAAAGTATGGACGGAAGAACAGCAGTCCTCATCGCTACAATCTCTCGCCGAAGAAGGCGAAACGTGCACAGACGGGAATTGCGCTATCGACTAAATGCCTCAAGCAAATAAAAATCCGGCTAGAGTCCTAGCCGGATTCATCTTATTCCACTTCCATATTCAAAATCGAATCAAGCGGAACCGCTAAATCTGGGTACAAAAAAGACGTTAATACATCTTTCGGGTCGAATACCGCCCGTTTTTGAAACCGCTCGTCTTCTAAGCCGATGACTTCAATTGTCCGATTGCTTGGGTCGACTATCCAGTACTCTTTCACACCATTTGCTTCATACAAATGATACTTTTGATTGCGGTCTTTAATGCCTGTACTTGCCGACAACACCTCGATGACAAGATCAGGCGCACCTTCTACTCGATTTTTCTTCAGTTGATTCAAATCACAAATAAGTCTGGTTGTACAGCGGTTTGCGCTTTCTCTTCCTGTTTCGCTGTATCGAATTGTACGTCAAATGGCGATAAGATGAGCCGACAGTCACGCGCTTTGAAGTAAGGAGCTAAGGCGAGATGCAGTTCGTTTTTTTGCTCTTTTCTACATTATACCACAACAAGAAAACGCTTTTTCGTGTCGTCACTTCGAGGAACATTGCGCTGAA